>CANGFK010000008.1 GCA_947452925.1 Chitinophagaceae bacterium
ACTGATGTTATCTTTAAAAGAAAGCTATACAAACCAGGTGATTATGTGGTGAGGATATTGTTTGACAACAACCAGAATGGCGTCTGGGATGCAGGTAATTATAAGAAGCGGTTGCAACCAGAGATTGTGTTGGACAGAAACTGGAAATTGAATGTAAAAGCCAACTGGGATAATGAAACAGAGATAAAATTGTAAGCATATATTCACCACATAGACACAATAGGCACATAGCTTACAGAAGGTTTAAACAAGAAAACATAGGATTGGAAGTACATCGACCAGTCTATGTGAACTAAAGTGAAACGCTTCTTTCCCCCTTTCTTTTCTTTGTTTCTATGTGTTAAATCTTTTCTGTGGCAAACATGTTAATAGATACTGTGGCAAATAACCCCGACCTGATAGCGTTTTTCAATGCAAAGGCTGCTCAATACAATCATCCCTCGTTCATAAAGGATGATCCTATTTCTATTCCCCATCGGTTTACAACTAAACAAGACATAGAGATAGCCGGACTTTTTGCTGCCATACTTGCTTGGGGAACACGCACTGGTATTATTAATTCGTGTAACAGATTAATGAACTTTATGGGTAATAAGCCCTACGAGTTCATCATGAATATGCAGGATGATAACCCCGAAGCCCTATTATCAATGATGAAGTTTGTACACCGTACCTTTAATAGTACCGACCTTTTCTACTTGTTAGATTTTCTTAAATACCATTACGCCACTTTGGGTGAACAATCATTGGAGACAGCTTTTTCTAAAGGACTTCTGGCAACAGATACCGACACAGAGAATGCTTTAAACGGCTTTCACAACTATGTTTTCTCTGGTAAGATACACGAAGAATATCCGCAGCGAACCAAGAAACATATAGCTGCACCGTTTAAGAAGTCTGCTTGTAAACGGTTGAATATGTACCTGCGTTGGATGGTACGTAACGACAATAATGGGGTGGATTTTGGTATCTGGAACACCATAAAATCGAATCAATTAGTATGTCCGATAGATGTACATGTGGCTAGAGTGGCAAAACGGTTTAATCTGTTGGACAGAAAACAAAATGACTGGCTGTCTGCTATTGAACTAACCAATTACTTAAAACAATTGGATGCCAACGACCCAGTAAAATACGATTACGCCTTGTTTGGGTTGGGCGTGATAGAAAAGTTTTAAATAGCTGCTATGGATAATTTACTTCTTGTAAAAGAGACACTTGAAAAGGAAACTGGTATGGTGTTGCAAAAAACACCTACAATGTATGGGTTGCAAGCAGCATTGGCAACATACATCAATGGACTTATACTAAATGACTTTGATAAATTAGTTTATCTGCTATACAGAATAGACATTAATGAGAAGCTCATCAAACAATTATTGCAAGAAGCCGAAACAACTCCGGCGGGAGAAACCATTGCCAAAACAATCATCGAGCGGCAGTTACAGAAGATTATTTCAAGGAAAGACAATACACCTCCTGCTGATGCTAATTGTGAAGAAGAAAAATGGTGAGCCTATTAAAAAGTAAACCCTGTTTCTATGCTTGGAGAGAACGTCAACGGTTTGTCATTGCCCAATCGCACAGGTAGCGGCGTTCCAATGTAGAAGTTACTATACTTTCCTCTCACAATAACTTTACTGAATACAGGTGTAAAACCAAACCTGCCTGTACTTTCAAAAGCTAGTCTACCCGCAAACGTATAGCCATTGCCAAGAGCTACCAAAACACCAGGATGAAACAAGAAGTTGGTCATTTTACTCACCCC
Organism: Chitinophagaceae bacterium; assembly: GCA_947452925.1. GTDB lineage: Bacteria > Bacteroidota > Bacteroidia > Chitinophagales > Chitinophagaceae > Parasediminibacterium. The sequence continues at coordinate 1,769 of CANGFK010000008.1, forward strand.
TTTCTCTGTTCTGATAAAAGGAATAAATTGAAGTGTGTAGCCAATTTTGGCATTCTTCCATACATTAATTCCTGTTGGAAACCCAACCTGATAATAGTCTTTAAAGTTGTAGCTTGGCTTATCATTGCTGATGGTAACAATCGGATGTACCAAACCCGCAAAAGCGACAATCTTTGGGTAGGTAACTTGAGAAAAGAGTACGGAACTTAACAGTAGAAAAATAGGGAGTAATAAGTGTTTTACTTTCATAATCAGTTAGTCTTGAACGAGCCGAAAATAAGAGAAGACAATTATTTGTAAAAGATTTTTTCACTTATCGAAAAATCAACTCTTTGTATTGGCAAATACTTTTTGTTTAATTTATTTTTAAGGTTTTTTTATCACCTGCTCCCTTGAAAATGACTGCCTTGTTCCTTTATATTTGTCTGAATATGTTCAGGGCAGCTATCAATATTGTTTTCATACTTCTTCTTTCATCGGTAATATTTCCCGTTAAAGAAGCCAGCGCCTGCCTTTTAGCTAAGCAATGCACCCAACCTACAACGCCATCAAATGAAGGAGATGATCAAGATGACGAGGATGATGCAACAGCAGACATGGTCAAGAAAATAGACTTTAAAATAAAATTTGATATTGCTGGAGCTGATGTGTTAACCCATCAGGCAGTTCAAGCCAACTTACTGCATTACGCAGATTACGGCTTTCTGTTGCCGCCAAACCATGCTGCTGACGTACAAACGCCTCCTCCCAATTGCTAGTACTGCAAAATGATTGCGTCTTTCCACTCACCTCTCAGCGTGTTTGGCAACGATACATCATATCCCATTTCTCAATAAGTCCACTTGTTGAGAAGGTATTTATTGTGGTTGAAAGGAGACACCACTTAGGTGTTTCAAAATCGATTGATTACAATAATTGCCACCAATACTATACTTCCTCGGAAGGTTTCTTTTACGTTACATTAATCTTTATTTCAATGAAAAAATATTTTCAAAGTGTAGGTGCAGATGCGCCTGCATCAATAGTAGTATTACTGGTTGCACTACCGCTGTGTCTTGGTATCGCATTGGCAAGCGGTGCACCTCTTTTCTCGGGCATTATTGCTGGGATTGTTGGGGGCGTAGTTGTTGGTATGCTTAGTGGTTCTCAGCTTAGTGTCAGTGGTCCTGCTGCTGGTCTCACTGCAATAGTCGCAATGGCAATTGGAAAACTGCATGTTTATGATGCCTTTTTAGTTGCAGTAGTTATCGCTGGGTTGTTCCAACTTATTCTCGGTTTTCTAAATGCAGGTATCATTGGCGACTATATTCCCAATGCTGTTATCAAAGGAATGTTGGCTGCCATTGGACTGATCCTTATCTTAAAACAGATGCCGCACCTCGTGGGTTATGACGCAGACTATGCTGGCGACGAAAACTTCAAGCAAGCTGACAATGCCAACACCTTCTCAGAATTATCCAATTCTTTGGGCGCATTTTCCCTTGCCGCAATAGTAATTGGTGTGTTATCACTTGGCATTCTCACCCTTTGGGAAACACAGTTGTTCAAAAAACAAGTCGTTTTCAAATACATCCCCGGGCCTTTGGTGGTAGTAATAATTGGTGCATTCATCAATCAGTATCTACTTGTTTCAATGCCCGATGCCGCCCTCAAAGGGAAGGAACTGGTGAAGTTGCCCGTTGCAGAAAACATCAACCACTTCTTTTCTTTCTTCACCTTCCCCAACTTCAGCTATATCTTGAATCCAGAGGTTTGGAAAGCTGCTTTAACATTGGCTGTGGTAGCTAGCTTGGAAACCCTTCTAGGTATTGAAGCAGTAGATAAGCTGGACCCGCTCAAAAGAGTTACGCCAACCAACCGCGAACTAAAAGCACAAGGCGTGGGCAATATTGTAAGTGGCTTAATAGGCGGTCTTCCACTCACATCGGTTATCGTGCGGAGCTCTGCAAATGTTGCATCGGGCGCCAAAAGCAAGGTGTCCTCCATCTTGCATGGTGCGCTGCTATTAGTATTTGTTCTGCTCATCCCGTCATTAATCAACAAGATTCCGCTGGCTTCCCTAGCTGCCATTTTAGTGTTCACTGGGTATAAGTTAGCTAAAATTCCGCTTTTCAAAGAGTTCTACAAAAAGGGGCTAGATCAGTTCATCCCTTTCGTAGTGACTATTGTAGCCATATTGATGACCGACTTATTAATAGGAATCCTCATCGGTATTGGCGTAGGACTTTTCTTCTTGTTAAGAAGCAATTTCAAGTCTGCTATCATGGTTGTAAATGATCAGAATAACTACCTGATTAGGCTTCGCAAGGATGTTTCTTTTCTTAATAAGCCCATTATAAAAAAGAAACTGGAATCGGTGCCTGCAAATGCTTTTGTAATAATTGATGCCACTAGGGCAGATTTTATCGACAAAGACATTATCGAGGAAATAAACAATTTCATGTTGCACGCACACCTGAAAAATATTCGTGTAGAAATGAAGAAGAGTACCTACAAAACGCTACATCTTCTTTTCAATACACCACAAACATTAACAGCATAATTAAATAAAAAAAATACTAGAGATGAAAATTTACGAGAAGTTATTATTAGAAAATAAGGCATGGGCAAAGGAACAATTGGAAGATGACCCAGAGTTTTTTTCGAGGTTAGCACACATCCAGACGCCGGAGTTTTTGTGGATTGGTTGTAGTGACAGCCGCGTTCCTGCCGATAAAATTACAGGAACCCAGCCGGGAGAAATATTTGTACACCGCAACATTGCAAACTTGGTGGTACACACCGATTTAAACCTGCTCAGCGTATTGCAATATGCCGTAGAAGTTTTGCAGGTTAAGCATATTATTGTGTGTGGTCATTATGGTTGTGGAGGTGTGAAGGCAGCAATGACGCAGCAATCTTTTGGAATAATCAACAAATGGTTGCGCAACATCAAAGACGTGTATCGTATTCACAAAGACGAAGTGGACAGTGTAGAAGATGCAGAAAAAAGAGTAAATAAACTGATAGAAATTAACGTTCAGGAGCAGGTGTACAACCTTGCTAAAACATCTATCATTCAGTCTGCATGGAAAAATCATAAACGCCCGCATTTGCATGGATGGGTTTATGGATTGGAGAATGGTATTATAAATCCAATATTTGAGTTACCGGCAGGTAGTCCCATAGATCCGGTTTATCTATATGATAACCTGTAACAGGACTTTTTGCATAATCTAAACAAAAAAACGCTCCATAGGGAGCGTTTTTAGTTTTCTAAATCGGGTGACAAGAAGCTTTATAACAATGGTATGTCGATAATACGAAAAAGTTAGTTAGAAATACAAAAAGGTTTGGCGATAATTCATAAAGGTTTGTCTAAAATACGAAATGGTATGTCAATAATATGAAAAGGTATGCCGATAATACAAAAATGTATGTCAATAATATGAAAAGGTTTGGCTATAATTCACAAAGGTTTGTCTAAAATACAAAAAGGTATGTTGATAATACGAAAAGGTATAGGAGCAGAACCCGATTGCCCTCCCCAAGCCCCCACATTTTATAGTTCACATTTCATATTTGGCAACTCATATTTCATAACTCTCTTCCCCGCCTTATCTTCGCCCCATGCAGGATTATTTATCAGGATTAAACGAGCCACAGCGCGAAGCAGTAACACATATCAACGGCCCATTGATGATTGTAGCGGGTGCCGGAAGTGGTAAAACCAAGGTACTCACCACCAGAATCGCCCACCTGATGGCGCAAGGGGTAGATGCTTTCAACATATTGGCGCTCACATTTACCAACAAGGCTGCTGCCGAAATGAAGGAGCGTATCGAGAAGATATTGAACAACCACGAAGCCCGTAATCTATATATTGGTACTTTCCATAGCGTGTTTGCCAGGATTCTCCGTGCCGAAGCCCACAGGATTGGTTACCCCAATTCTTTTACTATTTATGATACCGATGATAGCCGTAGCGTTATAAAAACAGTTGTAAATGAACTGAATTTAGACGATAAACAATACAAAGCAAACATTGTCGGCAACAGAATTTCTTCTGCTAAGAATGCTTTGATAGGCCCTGGTGAATACGCCATTGATGGATACTTGCAGCAAGAGGACATCCGTGCAAACCGTCCGGCTATTGCTAAGATTTATGCGGCGTATTGCGCCCGTTGCTTTAAGAATGGAGCCATGGACTTTGATGATTTGTTGTTGAAGATGTACGAAATGCTGAACACACAACCCGATGCCCTCAGCAAATACCAACGTAAGTTTAAATACATCATGATAGATGAGTATCAGGATACCAATGCAGTGCAGTATCAGATTTCTAAGTTGTTGGGAGCGATGAATGAAAATATTTGTGTAGTGGGAGATGATGCACAGAGTATCTATAGTTTTCGTGGTGCAACGATTGAAAATATCTTACAGTTTCAAAAGGATTATGACGATGTGAAAGTAGTTAAGCTAGAGCAAAACTATCGTAGCACACAAAGCATATTGAAGGTTGCTAACGAAATAATCGGCAACAACAAAGGGCAGATACCAAAGCAATTGTGGACGGATAATAAAATTGGCGAGAAGATTAAAGTGGTGCGTACTATGACCGATAATGATGAAGGCAAGTTTGTGTCGGATGCTATTCAGGAGCAAAAACTGCGCAATCATTATATGAACAGCGACTTTGCTATTCTTTACCGCACCAATGCACAAAGCCGTGCCTATGAAGAAAGCCTTAGGCGAATGGGAATCACCTATCGTATTTATGGCGGCACGAGTTTCTATCAACGCAAAGAGGTAAAGGATATGCTGGCCTACCTGCGGATTGTAGTAAATCAACGCGATGAAGAAGCTTTAAAGCGTATTATTAATTATCCTGCAAGGGGAATTGGTAAAACGAGTATCGAGAAGTTGGCCATTGTAGCTAGTGAGCAGAATATTACCCTATTCGAGACAGTGCAACGCGCTGGGGAAATTGGTTTTAAAGGCGGCACACTAGAATCGTTGCAGAACTTCGTAACGATGATTAAGTATTTTCAAACGTTATTGAATGATAAGAATGCTTATGATGTTGCTGTGTTGGTAGGCAAGCATACCAACTTAGTTAAGGAGTTATTTGCAGATAAAACAACAGAAGGTCTTGCTCGCTACGAAAACGTGCAGGAATTGTTGAACTCTATAAAGAACTGGACAGAAATGCCCGACAATGAGGATGGCGAGGTGATGGAGAAATCGTTAGGGGCGTTCTTACAACAGGTTACTTTGTTTACCGATGCCGATGATGACAAAGAAAATGCAGATGTGGTGAAACTAATGACTATCCACGCTGCCAAAGGACTGGAGTTTGCTTGTGTGTTTGTTGGAGGAATAGAAGAAAATCTGTTTCCCAATGCCATGAGCGTAAACACCCGTGAGGAATTGGAAGAGGAGAGGCGTTTGTTTTATGTGGCCGTTACGAGGGCTAAAGATAAATTGTGGCTCACCTACTCCAACTCCCGCTATCGCTTTGGGCAATTGGTACAGAATGATCCTAGTCGTTTTCTGGATGAAATGCCCGAGCAGTTTCTTGATCGTACCAATTCTGGTGGTGGTATGCGTAATCAGGGCGGAACAAGTACCGGTAATCCTTTCGAGCGGATGCACAAAGGAATGGGAATGCCTAACGCGGGCAATGGCAACCCCGGTGGACCTAAACCCAAGCCGAGTTATATGCCTGCGCAACCTGTTGCACCCAAAGTAAAAGAGCATATACCAAGTGAAAACTTCGAGGCAAGTGATACGAGCAATTTACAGGCTGGACAAAAAGTGGAGCACCAGAAGTTTGGGTTTGGAATAGTTTTAAAAGTAGAAGGTTCGGGACATAATCCCATTGCAAATATCGATTTCAAACAGAATGGGGAGAAGAAGATCATGCTGAACTATGCTAAGTTGAGGATTGTGGAGTAAAAGAAATGAATGAAAGAAGAACGGAGAAAAGCAAGGTTATGGGCTAAGGAAAACATCTCTGAATTTGGAGAAAAGATTTATGTAAATAATTATCCGGTTATTTTATTAAGTTATTATAGAAGTGATGTAAAATCAATAACGGGTAAATCACATGAAGATGCTGTTTATTTATTCAGGCAAATTGATATACTGCCCGAGATTTTAAAAGCAGCGAAATACATTGGAAGTTCTCCTGATTATGGTTCTCACAATGAAGTTAATTTTTGGCATTATTATATATTTTTACTGAATGATAAGCCCAGTTATTTTAATATAATGGAAACAAAAAAAGGAGAGTTCAGAATAAACTCTGTCAGTGATGAAAAGGGCTTTGATAGGGATAAAATAAAAAACAAGGTTTAAAGATGCGGTGAAGTGGTTCTACAAACCACTGCGTCTTATTCTCTAAAACCTTGTAATGCAAATATATACCTAAAACTACAGTTTATTAATAAATATACCATGGCAATAAAAAATCTTACGCTCGATGTTGAAGGTCTTAATGAAGACTTCTTTAGGGGTACACGATTGTTGGCCATTACTGCCCCCATCAAAAAGCATTTGTTTTGTTGGCAGCTAAATAATCTTTTTGGACTAAACTTTAAGCTATGTAGTGAGAAGGAAATCCCCATCAATAAGAAAAATAGAAATTATTTCTTCTCCATCTATCATTCCATAGATACTAATAATCCCTCTTTAGAGTACATTCTTTACCATACCCAATATGATGGCGAATATTTGTTACCCGAGTTTAAACATACCGACTTCCTTTGGCTGATTCGGGGCGATATTATGGAGGAGGAACAATTGACTTGGATAAAACAAGGTATCAAAACAATCAATGGCGTACAGTTGGTGGCAGAATTAACGCCCGAGCAAATAAAAAGTAAAGGGAATCTGGTGTTTGATGTGTGAAGCAAGTTATAAGTATTAAGTAATACGTTTTACGTTAGCAGAAATCATTTCATCATTCAAATCATTAAATCATGATTGAGAAAGAAAAATTGAGGATTGATAAATATTTGTGGTCAATAAGGCTATTTAAAACAAGAAGTCTGGCTTCGGATGCTTGTGATAAAGGCAAGATAAAACTAAATGGCGGCTCGGTAAAAGCTTCTAAGACAGTAAATGTGGGGGATGAATATGAGGTGAAGACTGAAGCTAGAAAATGGATTATTAAAGTGACTGGATTGATACACAATAGGGTTGCCTACGAGGAATCACTAAAATATTATATAGACCTTACCCCCGCCGAAGAGTTGGATATCACCAAGTTTCAGCCTTCTTCCTTTCATACTGGTAAGCGTTTGAGTAAGGTAGGCCGCCCTACCAAAAGGGAACGTAGAGATTTGGATGGGTTTATGGAATAGTGGTTAGTTGTAAGTGATTAGTGGTTAGTGAGGGTTCGATTAGGTTATAAAAGAGAATTTTACCGCTTACGGACTTTCCCCTTTTCTTTGGGGGATACCCCCTTTTCCTTCGGGGACATCCCCTTTTCTTTCGGGGACAAACGAAAAGTAGCTAGGGAATTCTATTTATCAAAAAGAACTACTACTTTGCAAGCATTAATCAACCTAAAAAATATAAAAATGAAGAAGATTGTTTTGATGATGATAGCAATTTTGATAGTGAGAAGTGGATTGATTGCGCAAATTGGACTTAGCCAGAAGACACAAAAGAAAGAAATGACCTCAACAGATACGAGTTTACGTTGCGGGTTCATTGGATTTTCACAAAATGGAGATAGTCTATTTAGGTCTGTCCAAATTGAAGCGGAGTTTCCTGGTGGCGGTTCGGGTTGGAGGAATTATCTCGAGCAGAATCTAAATACCAGACTTGGGGGGAAATATATAAAGATTCCGAAAGGAGATGCTAGCGCCAAGGCTACTGTAATTGTCAATTTTCTAATAGATAAAGAGGGTAATATTTCTGAGGTAACTGCCGATAGCCTATCCATTGTTACAATTCACAAAAAAATTGTTGCCGAAGCAATTAGGGTGATAAAAGAAGGTCCCAAATGGAAACCTGCTTGGCAATGTGGTAAAAATGTTGCGTATAGAGCAAGGCAGTCTATAACATGGATTGCTACTAATGATTAAAATATCCCCCACATGCAAATAGACATTATTACCGTTGCGCCAGAATTATTGGATAGTCCCTTTAGTCATAGTATTATGAAGCGGGCGCAGGACAAAGGATTACTTTCCGTTCGTTGTCACAACCTTCGGGAATGGGCCATCAATAAACACGGACAGGTAGACGACTACCAATATGGCGGTGGTGCTGGTATGGTGATGATGAGTGAGCCTTTATCAAATGCCATCGAACATCTTCAACAAACAACTACTTACGATGACATCATTTATATGACCCCCGATGGTGAAACTTTCAATCAAGGGATGGCTAATTATTTGTCCATGAAGGGGAATTTACTCATCATCTGTGGACATTACAAGGGCATCGACCAGCGTATCCGCGATTTGTATGTAACCAAAGAAATATCTATTGGGGATTATGTGCTGAGTGGGGGCGAATTGGCTGCTGCCGTTGTGGTGGATGCTATTGGCAGATTAATTCCCGGTGTTTTGAATGACGAGACTTCTGCTTTGTTGGATAGTTTTCAGGATAATCTACTCGCACCACCCGTTTATACCCGTCCTGCCGAGTTCAAAGGATTGAAGATACCAGATATTTTATTATCTGGAGACCCCGTGAAGATAGAGGACTGGCGCAGCGAACAAAGTCTACAACGCACCAAAGAAAGAAGACCCGATATATTGAGGGATTAACATTAACCACAAAGGACACAAGGAAAAGAAACACAAGGGTCACAATAATTTTCTACTTTGTGCCTCTTTGTGAAAAACCTTAGTGTTCCTTGTGGTAAAATATTACTTCCCCGTTCAGTATTTTAAATTATCGCACACCGTAACAGGCAGCCTTCCCTTTGCCTTTGCTTTCCCTTCCAATATATCTGCTGCAACTTGTTGTGTATATTCATCATCTTCATAGCAAGCAAGCAGGTTGGGCGCATTACAAGAAACCTTTAGCGCATAAGGATTACCAAAAAACAAAGAAACCGTATTCGTTTGCTGTTGCAACTGATTTAATAAGTAGCCAGTTGCACTTTTCAATCCATAATTGTTGGCAGGAAAGCGGCTGTAATTGTGCACGCCAATTACAATGGCATCATAATGCTGCTCTTTTAATTGACCAATCAGTTTATCTGCCCCATCATTCGTACCGGTACTATCTGCCACAAAGAAATAGTTATCCGTTTTCAAATCTTTTTTTAATCGTTTGCCCAAAGGCGTCCCTTTAGTAATGCCAACATCTACATACGCTATCTTTTTCTCTGCTTTCAACGGCAAAACAGTACCATTATCCCGCAAAAGAGTGATGGCTTCTTGGGCAATTAATGGCTTGAGGTAGTTAATGGTTTCTACATTCAAATCGAAAACTAAGTGGGCGGTATCCACGGGTTCAAAGTTATTCAATCCCATATTATATTTCACCAATAATACCTTCTTCACACTCTTTTTCAGTTGTTTCCAACTAAGTTTATGGTCTGCAATGGCTTGTTCCACCTTCTTGATGGCACCCTCAATGTTACTTGGCAGCAACAGCATATCGTTTCCGGCAATAAGAGCTTGGGCAGATGCTTCATCGTCTGGGAAGAATTTACTGATGCCCTTCATTTCCAATCCATCCGTAATAGAAAGCCCTTTAAATCCTAACGCATCTTTCAATAATCCCTTCACCGCTTTTGGAGACAGGGAAGTTGCCAGATGAGCGGTAGTATCGATGCTAGGGATGGACAAATGTGCCGTCATAATACTGCCTACTCCCGCTTTAATCATCTCCTTGAAAGGGTATAACTCCAAAGAATCAAATTCTGCACGGCTTTTATTGATAACGGGTAAATCCAAATGACTATCAACCGTAACATCGCCGTGTCCTGGAAAGTGTTTGGCACAAGCCATCACGTTTTCTGCTTGGATACCGCGCATATATTGCACCCCAAACAACGCTACTTTCTCCTTATTTTCTCCAAAGCTTCTATCGTTGATGACGGGGTTGTTGGGATTGTTGTTTACATCTACCACGGGGGCGAAGTTTACATTCACGCCAATCCTTTTGCATTGGAAACCGGCTGCATTGCCCACCTTATATACAGCCGTGGCATTGCTAGTGGCTCCCAACATCATTTCGTGCGGCAGGTTGATGATGCTATCCAACCGCATTCCCAATCCCCATTCGGCATCCTGACAAATCATCAGTGGGGTTTTGGCAATGGATTGATAGTAATTAGTTAATCCTACTTGTCTGATGGGCCCGCCTTGAAAGAAGCACAAGCCACCTACATTATATTTTTTAATCAGGTCAGTTACCTGCTGCACATGGTCTGCCCCAAGGTTACTGTGTGCCCTGATGATGATGAGTTGTGCTATCTTTTCATCGTCAGAAAGTTTTCTATACTGCTGACGTACCCATTTTCTAGCGGCGTGGTTTTGTTTATAAAAGTCTTGTGCATGGATTGTTAGTACGCAAGTGAAAGCAAGGCAAGCAAGAAGTGTTTTTTTGAACATAGAAGAATAATTGATAATTGACAGGAGATAATTGATAAGTAACAATTATTCAATCCGTCCATTAAAAACGTTTTAATAAAGAAATTGATACATTTTTATTTAATAAGAGGGTTGCAAGAGATGATAAAAGTTGCTACCGAGTAGAAAAACAATTAATTATTTGGTGCTAAATGCAGACTGTGACTTGTTTCCTAGTCTATTGGCATCTGCTTTTATTTTCTCAAGACTAGTTTCATCTCTCATGAGTGCTAACAATTCCTTTTGGGTATTCATTTTATCAATAAAATTTATTAATTCAAGTTTATCATCTTTAGAACTAAGAAATTCCAGTTCCAAATATTGTTTTAGAAAGTGGGTATAACTATCAATCAAATCTTCCTTTTTATGAAGATTTGATAAACTCTTGCGTTTATTATTGAGTGTGAATGATTGAAAAACCAATTTAGATACTTTGTCAAAATCTTGTTCTTCAATCTTGTTCTTTTGTTCAAGTTGTGCTAGTATCGACATATTATGCTTCCTCCATTGTAATTGTTGTGTTACCCAATTCCTTTTTCACCTCCAATATCCTAAACTTTCTATTCGGTATAAATAGTACCTCCTGTTCATTTGATGTTCCGTACAATCCAAATTTAGTTACTTTCTCAACATCTTTGCCCGTTTTTGAAAATATTCTAAAAAATACATTCCCAAATGCCATTGCTATAAACCTAGATTTGGTTGCAGAAATAAAGGAATGTTCCTTAAGTAATGTATTTTTCTCAAGGGCGTCAACGTATCGGTCAATTTCTGTTGTAGTAAGGTTTGCACCTCGATAAACCAACTGAATTAGATTGGGTAATTTATTTAATGCCTTCATCAACAACTTTCCAAATTCATCTATTTCTTCTCCGTTGGATAATCTTAGCCTTTCATTGATGGCTTCATAACCATCATTTGAGTATTTATAGATCAATGCTTTTTCATAAATATTCAGCATTGTTAAGTATTGGTTTCGTTGGCTTCCTTCAATTTCAGCTAGCTCATTTTTTAATCTATTAGTTGAATATTTTTCAGTTGCATTCATTTCTATACCTATTAATACGCATCCCTTAGATTAGCCATAAATGCTATTTCCATCCAATTCTACAAATATCTCCCTTTTCTTATCAACTATCCCCAAAACATTTCACAACAACAAATAAACAATTCATCAATCGCCCCTCCATTCATCCCACATCTTACTCCACCACAACCCGCATCTTCTGAGAACTTTTACCTTCATAATCCAAGTACAATAAATGTTGCCCTTTTTGGAGATTTAATTTTATTGCATAGCCATATTGGTACTTCTTTGAGGCTGTATCTTCTTTTATAACGGATAGTGTTGCACTGTTTTCGATGGCTACAGATTGCCCATCTACCATAACAAAGAGCTTATCTTTTTCAAAGGGTCTATTAGTAGTAATTTTAAAGTTGGCAGCAAGAATATCGCCATCAGCAATGTGAAATTTGGCATTATCCACTAGCCCATTTATATCATTAATAGGTGCTTGCCATTCTACTAATGTGCAAAAAATAGTTGTATTTTTTTGCAATGCCCTCATTGCCTCCTCTTTGTAATTATAGTATGGCTGATAGTATGTTTTAGACACTTTTATTGCAGAATCGTAGTCTGCAAGGGCCTCTTTATATTGTTTTTTCAGGAAGTAGGCATATCCTCTAGCATTATATGCTTCAACGTTTGAACTTATATCATTGACTTTTAAAGCATAATTGAAATTGGCAATTGCTGAATCATTATTTTCCATTAAAATATACAGATTGCCTTTACCCACAAATGGGTCAGCTTCCGTATTTGAGATTAAAATTGCCGTATCAAAATCCATCAACGCTTCTTTATATTTCCCAATAATTGTATTTAAAATTCCCTTTTGCGTATAAGAACTATTTTGCTTTGGGCTTGTTTCAATTGCCATATTATTATATCGTTCAGCTTCATCATACTGCATGGTATTGATGCAAATTGTTGCCTTAAAAAGATAGTTGGCATAGCTATTTACACCCAATGTTTTTTCTTTATTTAAGCAAGCCCATGCTTCTTTATTCTTTCCAAATACACTTAATAAATACCCCTTAAAATCGTAGGCATCGGTTGCTTCTTTTAGTTGTTTTATAAAGACAGTATCTGCAAATTGGGAAGTTTTTTCTTCAATCAACTTCGCTTTTGTTTTATGGGTAAGGTGCAATGGGTAAGAAATCTGTAAAGAATCTAGCTTGATACATTTGTTTATTTCGGCTAGGGCAGAGTCGTATTTATTTTCTTTGGTATATACAAATGCTTTATTGACAAGAACAAATCTATGCAAGTTTTGTCCAGCGCTAATGCAACTGTCATAGTCCTTTAGGGCATTCGTGTAATCTTTTGTTTTATCATTAACAATAGCCCTGTTGTTGTATGCGCAAGCTTTTAGTACGTTCTTTTTAATAGCAAAAGTATTGTCTGCCACAGCCTCTTTGTAGTGAGATAAGTTGCAATCGACAATTCCCCTGTTAAACCTATAGTAGCCATCTCTTGGATTTATTGAAATGGCAGAATCATATTTAATCAAAGCAGAATCATACAATTCCAATCTGCTATAACTATCCCCCATTAACCCCAACGATATATCATCTTTTGGGTTATTTTCAAGTGCTTTTCGGCACAACGTTATTGTTCCTCTATAGTCTCCGGAATTAAATTTTTTATATGCGTCAATATTCAATTTTAAAACAGTTGCTTTTTGATGCAAGCCACTACAAGCCGCAAGCAAAAGGGTGTAAAGAAGGAATGTGTAGATAAAGGAATGTTTTGAATTCATTGTATTTTTTAAGTTTTTAAAGTGGTGAAAGTAATAAAACACCTTCATTGGTCAATAAAATTAGTACCCACTCCCCCCGACCGCCCTCTTTAACACCTCTTTTTTTTCTCCATATAATCAAACAAACATTTTTCACTCTCCAAAATTGGTGGCAACTTGTAAAAGGGACTTGTTACACACCCTGTATTTAAAGGCAAGTTGCAAAAGGAACTCCTTGTATAAGTTGTCTTTAAATACAAGCACTATAAGAAACCTCTTATATAGTTTGCCAACAAATGCAAGTTGCAAAAGGAGTTCCTCGTACAACTTGCCGCCAATTTCAAGGGTTAGCAGAAAGTCCCACAGCCTATAATTTTAAATTCAGGCACCAAAAGGTGTTCCTTTTACAGGTTGCCTTTAAATACATTGGCTGTGGGTGTTTAAATAGTCAATAAATAAAAAATAAAGTATTTAATATGTATATAATGTCCTCAACTTCGTTTATAATCGGCGCACAAAGCATCGGTTATCATTTTATTACCAAATTAAAACGATTGCAATGGCTACTATTCACTGGTCAAAAACAGAAAATTTCTTTCTAGCAATATTGCTACGCAGTAAATTAAGTGCCAAAGCCATCTTCGATGCCTTGGATGCTAGCCTACACGATGCAATGGCGGATGCCGAAATATTGGCATTGTACGCAATCTTTCATCCCCTTTGTGTAGATTTTGATGCTAAATACCTTGCGTGGAGTTCCCTCAGGAGCAGCAACCCTGGTAAAACAATGAGTGTGAAAGATTTGCTAGCAGAATTGTCTTCGTTAAATATAAGAACCTGGGATTTGGAAATACAAGCCGTTTATGCGCAAACTTCTAGCAAATACAAAGAATTATTGCCCCACAGGCGCACCCCTTTTCAGGAAGGAAAAACAGCCCTTAGGTTAGAAGCCATAGCTAACTTGCTGGTAGCCATTGGAACTGATGCTACCCTTGCCGCCGTGAAAGCAGAAATTCTTGCTTTTCAGACATTACTTGTTAATGCAATGGCAACAAGTTCCACTCAAACCACTGCCATAGGCACTGCATCCGCCAATTTAATTACATCTATCATTAAAGGAGCGGCAGGAATGATGTGTGTGTTTGGTGGATTGCTTAAAAAATATTATCTGTCATTGCCAACAGTGGATACCTTCTTTCCTGTGGCTATGCTTTTAAAAATAATGCAGACAGATTTTACGGTAACGCTCAAAACAATGCTGCCAAAGAAACTTTTTAAGCGTAAACTGGAAACAATCAATCAATTGGTAGGCACCAACTTTAGCGATAATATTGTATTGGTTTATTTCACTAATGGATTGACTAAAGTATTGGCTCCCGGCGATTTATTTATCTCTATGCCAGCCATCAGCATGGACACTTATTCATTGGCAGAAGCAGGATATAGCGACACAAAGCGTTGCTTGTGTGTAAAAAACACCTTGGGAGGCGAGGCAAGCATAGAAATAGATATTATATAGGACGAGCTTAATAGCATACCTTGCGTGTGGTATGATTATTAGCGAATAATAACCTAAAAATATAGGATGGGTAAATGGATAATCGATAGTTGGCAGTAGCTGGTATTGGTTATCCATTTTTTTATTCAAGGTATAAAAAGATAAAAATGATAAATAAAACGATTGAACACCCATTGCGCACCATTTCATTTGATTATGATGAAACAAAACCCGAATTGCCCTTTGAAAAAGAGTTGTTGGCAGCCTACATAAAGCTGCATGACGACTTGTATGCCGTTGACAGAAAAGGAAGTAAAATGGTGTACGACTATAAGGAAATAGATGAGGAATTGCAAGTGGTGAAAAAAATGTTTGCGCCGCTAGAAGTATCCATCAACACCATTGTTGGCAAGCTTAAAGATGCCTTAAATAAAAATGATAGAAATTTTTTGGATGATGAAGTTTTTCTAGAATTTCTAGAAGATTATAATGAGAAGATAACCCACTTCAGCGATAACTTTTTACATCCAATGGCAGCGAAAATGGCGATAGTGGATTCAGAATTCGATGTTTTTGAAGTAGAAAATAACAAGCTAGACGAAGATTTAAACGAATATGATGATGGACCATCGACGAAACTTTGCGAAGAACACGAAAACGCTTCCATTGATCTTTGTAGTTATGACGACGACGAGCAGGCTATGAAAGAAATATTTGATAAGATTGAAGATTATGTGAAATTTAAAAACCAATTTATAGATAAATATAATGAAGTGATGGATTGGATAAACGTTGGATATGCTATTGCTGGGCAAATTCAAGTATTGATTCATGAATTGAGTGACGACCAAGAATTATTGGATAGTTCTATATCTGACAGCTATGCAGACGGTACTGGCGATGCAAGTAAAAAGCCCATTTATTTTATAGAACCTACCAATGAGACAGTGAAAGGGTTTAAAAAGCAGTATGGGGCAATTGCCGCTTCGGGTGTGCATACAGTTGTCATTAATGTAGATCAGGAAGTGGTTGAAAAAGGGGACAATACGATGATTAGCGAACTGCTTGCCGGCTTGCAACACTACCCCAAGATGATTGAGAAGATGATTTTTGCCATCAAGATTGAAATTGTAGACTATGATGGAATAATTTTGCCTGAGGATCAATGGAAAGGCTTCTCGGCGCCTATGAACTGGTATCATAAATTAGGCTCTATGCCTTTTGCCTTATTCTTTTTGGAAGATCATGATGCCCGTGCATATGTGTTGATGGGCGATTTGTTTGCCGACAATCGTTTTGAAGGGGATGGCGAAAGGGTAGAAATAAAAGGAGAGTTGTTGCAAGAGGTAACCAATAGATTATTTAATACCTGCTACTTTTTTATGGTATTTTGTCACAATACAGGCTTCGAACCAAGAGCATACATAGAGGCAATATTGGCAGACTTCGATTTTCCACTGACTTATGAACAAGTGAAAGAAAAATTTGAGGAAGATGTAGTCAAAGGGATTTATCTGCGGATGGTAAAAACAATAGATGGAAAGCCAATGGAAGAATAGGGTGGATTTATATGGTCAAATTTACCACATAGGCACAGTAGGCACATAGTATTATCTATTAGTTTACATAAGAACACATAAAGATTTTACAGTATTTTATCTATGTGATCTTAATTATGTAGGGCTTCGCATGTATTTTTATTCTTCTATGTGCCTATTGTGTCTATGTGGTGAGAAAAACTTTTATTGGCAATTCTTTTTCTTCTTTATAATTTAATAAATCAACTAAAAACTATCCCATTAACTTTGTCGCATGTTGATGACAGATGATTTACAACAACGCTGGTGGAACTTGGAAGCAAAACTGGTTGATCGCTTTGGCAAGAAGCCAGACACAGAAGCCATTTTGTTTTTGATAGGATTGCAAGAAACAGGATTTCTGGCAGATAAAATAACGAAGGAACAAAAGCAGGATTTGATGCATGTTGCCATCTGCACTATACTTGGCACAAGTGGTTATTACCTGAAAGAAGGGCACGATGAAGAGGGATGGCCACACTTTAAACAACTAAAAGAACTGCCTACAATGATATTGCATGAGCAGGACAACTTTTTGAAAGACCATATTCTGCTTTATTTTGCACAACAGGAGTTTTAAATACCTAATAATAAAAACATCAAAAAAGAAGGATTACAGATTATGAAAAGGATACTTTTATCTATTGCGTTGGTGGGTTGGTTGGGGTTGTCTGCCCAAACAAAAACTGTAGATAGTACAGTAAAACCAGTTGACACACCGAAAGTTTATAAATCTACATTTGATAATTCGAAAGAACAACTGGTGGAGATCACCACTAACTTCGGAGTAATGGTTGCAAAGCTGTACAATGCAACACCACAGCATAGAGATAACTTTATTGCCAAAGCAAAATCAGGATTTTATGATAGTTTATTGTTTCATAGGGTAATTAAAGAATTTATGATTCAAGGGGGAGACCCTTTAAGTAAGAATGCGCCAGACTCTGTGAAACTAGGAATGGGTTCTGCGCCGGGACCAATGATTCCAGCTGAGTTTAATCCCAACCTGGTTCATAAAAAAGGAGCATTGGCTGCCGCAAGAGATAATAATCCTACCAAGCAAAGCAGTAACAGTCAGTTTTATATTGTACAAGGAAAGCGCGTTGATACTGCAACGCTTAGAAGAACAGGAGAACAGATAAAAATGTCTAATCCTAAGTTCAGATATACCAAAGCACAAAAAGAAATCTATCAAAGAATTGGTGGAACGCCACAATTGGATCAGAACTATACTGTTTTTGGGGAAGTAATAAGTGGTTTGGATGTGATAGATCGTATTGCATCAATTCCAACGAAGCCCGGCGACAGACCAATGATGAATATTATTATGAAAGTGAGGCTGTTGAACTAAGGAAAGTAGTAAGTAAGACAAAGAACAAACATTAATTAATCATTTTTAAAATAAAAAGGTATGAATTTTCCATCAGAATTGCGCTACACAAAAGATCATGAGTGGATTAGTTTGGAAGGCAATGTTGCTACTGTAGGCATTACAGATTTCGCCCAATCAGAACTAGGGGATATTGTGTTTGTAGACATCAACACGGTTGGTAAAGCATTGGAAGCTGAAGCTATTTTCGGTACTGTAGAGGCCGTGAAGACAGTTAGTGATTTATTTCTGCCGTTAGCAGGAACAATTCTAGAAGTAAACGCACTGCTCGATAAGAAACCAGAATTGGTAAACACGGATCCTTATGGAGATGGTTGGATGGTAAAACTAACCGTAACAAATCCGGCAGACTTCGAAGGACTAATGGATGCCGCTGCTTATGGCAATCTGGTTCATTAATTATAAATGCTAAAAAGAGGACAGACTCATTTATTTGGTCTGTCTTCTTTCTTTTATACAGCATCAAAACCCTATTACAAAAACCATTTACCGCTATCAATCTTCCCTATTTCAAATAAACCGTATTCTCTTTTTTTAGCAATCGTTTTCGCCCAAAACCTAACAACAACCTGCCATTGCTATGACGCAAGTCAGCTTCTGTCATTAAGCCGCTATCTACTTTTACTCCCTCAAAAAGTATTTAATAAAATAGGCAACTATGACAAATAAGGATATGACAAAACCAGTCGATTTGCAACAACATGCAAAAGGTACTGGGTCATTACGCACACAACGTCCGGTATATATGGACTTCCTCCCTCCTTGCAACAATGCTTGTCCTGCGGGAGAAAACATTCAGGCTTGGCTAGGTCTTGCTCAAGAAGAAAGATATGAAGAAGCCTGGCAAAAGCTGGTTGAGGAGAATCCATTGCCGGCCGTGCATGGCAGGGTTTGTTATCATCCCTGTGAGACTGCTTGCAACAGAACAGCAACGGATAGTCCGGTAAGTATCCACGCCATCGAGCGTTATCTGGGAGACACTGCACTAGATAATCAATGGAAAATTAAGTTCAATCAATATAGATCTGGTAAAAAGGTTTTGATCATAGGAGGCGGGCCAAGTGGTTTGTCAGCTGCTTATCATCTTAGGCGTTCGGGTCATGAAGTTGAGATCTTCGAGGCAGGTCCTATGCTAGGAGGTATGCTCCATTTTGGCATCCCTGCTTATCGTTTGCCAAGACACATTCTTGATGCCGAGATTCAACGCATTGTGGATATGGGCATTAAGGTAAAACTGAATTATAAGGTTGATGATATTGCTAAAGAAAAAGTAGATGGTGGATTTGATGCCGTATTTATTGCCATCGGTGCTGGACTAGCCAAAAAGATTGACATTCCCGGACAAGCTGCGGTGAAGATGATGGATGCTGTAAGCTTTCTGCGTGATGTAGAAACAGGCAATGCACCTAAGTTGGGAAGAAAAGTAGCTATTTATGGCGGTGGTAATACCGCTATGGATGCTGCAAGGACAGCCAAAAGATTGGGAGCAGAAGCATTTATTATTTATAGAAGGGATAGGGAAAACATGCCTGCCCACGACTTTGAAGCAGAAGAAGCATTGACAGAAGGCGTTAAGATTAACTGGTTGCGTACCATCAAAACAGTAGAAGATAATTCTTTTACGATTGAAGTAATGGAGATTCGTGATGGCAAACTAACTGCCACAGGTAAATACGAAACCCTGGAAGCAGATGCCTTGATAATGGCTTTAGGACAAGATACAGACACAAGCTTTGTTCGCAAATTAGAAGGTATACAATTTAAGAATGACGGAACAGTAGAGATTGACCATACCATGATGACGGGGCACAAAGGTGTTTTTGCTGGTGGCGATATGGTTCCAAGCGAAAGAACAGTAACCATTGCAGTTGGTCATGGAAAGAAAGCAGCGAGATACATAGATGGTTATCTGAAGGCAACGGATTATGTAAAACCAGCTAAGCATCCCATCATAGGTGATGACAAATTGCACGTTTGGTATAAGACCATAGCGCCTCAAAGGGAACAAGAAATGTTGGCAGCCGAAGCAAGAGCGAAGAACTTTGAAGAAGTATTAGGAGGATTGTCAACCGAGCAAGCATTGTACGAGGCTCAACGCTGCCTAAGTTGTGGTAACTGTTTCGAGTGCGATGGTTGCTATGGTTCATGCCCAGAAGGTGCAGTAATTAAACTAGGTAAAGGCAATAGATACGAATACGATTACAACAAATGCACAGGCTGTGCAGTATGTTTTGAGCAATGCCCTTGCCATGCAATAGAAATGGTTCCAGAAGAGTTAACAATGATTAACGTTTAGTGATTAATGATTAATTTCTATTCCTTCTAATTAATCACTTTTCATTAATCATTAAACACTAATCACTAAACATTAAATCATGAGTAATAAATTAATAAAAACAATTGACGGAAACGAAGCGGCGGCCTCTATAGCCTATCGTGTTAACGAGGTTTGCGCCATCTATCCTATTACACCCTCTTCTACAATGGCGGAGTTGTGTGACGAATGGAATGCTTTAGGACTGAAGAATATATGGGGGAATATACCTGACGTAATACAAATGCAGAGTGAAGGTGGTGCAGCAGGTACTGTTCATGGGGCTTTGCAAGCAGGTACCATGACGACTACTTTCACGGCTTCCCAAGGGCTGATGTTGATGTTGCCAAATATGTATAAGATTGCTGGCGAGTTAACGTCTACTGTTTTCCATGTGGCTGCCCGTTCATTGGCAGCACAAGGTCTCTCTATCTTTGGCGATCATAGTGATGTGATGGCAGCAAGAATGACTGGCTTTGCCCTGTTATCTTCGAACAACGTGCAAGAAGCACACGATTTAGCATTGATATTACAAGCGTCTACACTGGAAGCAAGACTTCCCTTCATTCATTTCTTCGATGGCTTCCGTACTTCTCATGAAGTAAGCAAGATAAATATGTTGAGTGATGAGGATGTTCGTTTTATGATTGATGATGAACTCATTTTTGCTCATCGCCGCAGGGCTTTAAACCCCGACCATCCTTTTATACGTGGTACAGCACAGAATCCGGATGTCTATTTCCAAGCTAGGGAAACTGTGAATTTGTACTATGATAAAGTGCCTGCCATCGTACAAACTCAGATGGATAAGTTTGCAGGATTAACAGGTCGTCAGTATAAACTGGTAGAATATGTGGGTGCCGCAGATGCAGATAGAGCCATTATTATCATGGGTTCTGGTGCAGAAACTGCCAATGAAACAGCAATTGTGTTAGCTGCTGCTGGCGAGAAAGTTGCAGTTATCAATATTAGGTTATATCGTCCTTTCCCATCAGAGCAGTTGTTGGCTGCATTGCCTTCTACTATTACTAAGATTGCAGTATTGGATAGGACCAAAGAGCCCGGTGCTGATGGCGAACCATTATATAAGGATGTAATGACTACCCTTACCGAAGCGTACAGTGCAGGTAACTTGGAAGTATTACCTAAGATTACGGGTGGTAGATATGGCTTGTCATCCAAAGAGTTTACCCCTGCTATGGTGAAAGCGGTGTTCGATGAATTGAAAAAAGACAAGGCTAAGAACCATTTTACGATAGGTATTAATGACGATGTAAGCTTTACTAGTCTAGATTATGACCCTGAATATGAACTGGAACAAGATGGTATGACTACCGCTTTGTTCTATGGCTTGGGTGCCGATGGTACCGTTTCTGCCAACAAGAACAGTATCAAAATTATTGGTGAGAATACAGAATTGTATGCCCAAGGATACTTTGTTTACGATTCTAAAAAGTCGGGTTCTCAAACAGTTTCCCATCTTCGCTTTGGTAAGTTGCCCGTAAAAGCACCTTATCTTATCAGTAAGGCAAACTTTATTGCATGCCATGTTTTCACCTTTGTTCAAAAGATCAGTATTCTCGATAAAGCAAAAGAAGGAGGTGTGTTCTTACTGAATAGTCCTTACAGCAAGGACGAAGTCTGGAATTACTTGCCAGCTCCTGTTCAAAAAGACCTGATTGAGAAGAAATTGAAGTTCTATGTAATTGATGCTTCAGCTGTTGCGGCAGAAACTGGTATGGGCAACCGTACCAACACCATTATGCAGACTTGTTTCTTTGCGCTCTCAGGTGTTTTACCTCAAAAGGAAGCGATTGAACAGATTAAATATGCCATTAAAAAGACGTACTCTAAGAAAGGACAGGCCGTTATCGATTTAAACTTTAATGCGGTTGACCAAGCCCTAAACCATTTGCATGAAGTAACCGTTCCTGCAACCGTTAATACAAAAGAAGACTTCCCATTGACCGTTTCTTTGGATGCCCCTGAGTTTGTGCAGTTGGTTACTGCCGAAATGATGAAGGGCAATGGCGACAATCTCCCTGTAAGTAAAATGCCTATTGATGGTACGTATCCAAGTGGAACCACCCAATGGGAAAAGAGGAATGTATCTGATACGGTACCTATCTGGGATGCCGAAACCTGTATCCAATGTGGCAACTGTAGCTTCGTTTGTCCGCATAGTGTTATCCGTGCTAAGTTTTATAATCAGGATAAACTGGTAAATGCACCCGCAGGATTTCCTTCTGCCAAGATAAGTGCACGTGGTTTTCCTGAAACAAGGTATACCCTTCAGATTTATGCCGAGGACTGCACCGGTTGTACCCTTTGCGTAGATGCTTGCCCTGCCTTTAGCTTGACAGATACTACTAAGAAGGCAATTAATATGGGTGATAAAGAACCAATCCTTGAAAGGGAAAAAGAAAACATCAGATTCTTCGAAACCATCTCTTTCAATGATCGTTCTAAAGTCGATTTCTCTTCCGTTCGTGGTACACAATTCCTCGAACCTTTGTTCGAGTTCTCCGGTGCGTGTGCGGGTTGTGGTGAGACGCCTTATATTAAATTGCTTACCCAGTTATTTGGTGATAGACTAATGGTGGCAAACGCTACCGGATGTTCTTCTATTTATGGCGGTAACCTTCCTACAACTCCTTGGACAAAGAACAAAGATGGGAAGGGGCCAGCCTGGTCTAACTCTTTGTTCGAAGACAATGCCGAGTTTGGTTTGGGTATGCGTGTTGCTGCCGATAAACATCTTGCTGTAGCCAAAGACTTTCTGCAACAAATAAAGCCCGAAGTAGGCGAAGAATTAGTGAATGATATACTCCATGCGCCTCAATTAACCGAGTCACAACTGATGTTACAACGGTTACGTGTTGAGAAGCTAACCCTTCGTCTGCAAGAACTGAATACCCCTTTGGCTAAACAGTTATTATCTGTTGCCGAGCATTTGGTACGTCGTACCGTTTGGTTGATTGGTGGTGATGGTTGGGCGTATGATATTGGTTCTTCTGGCTTAGATCATGTGTTGGCAAGTGGTCGAAACGTAAATATATTGGTGTTGGATACCGAGGTTTATAGCAACACGGGCGGTCAGTCTTCTAAGGCTACACCTACTGCTGCCACTGCCAAGTTTGCCTCTGCCGGTAAACGTGTAGGCAAGAAAGATTTGGCTTTGCAAGCTATTTCCTACGGTAATGTATATGTGGCGCAAGTGTCTATGGGTGCCAATCCACAACAAACATTGTTGGCAATGCGGGAAGCAGAAGCTTACGATGGCCCATCTATCATTCTCGCTTACAGTCATTGCATTGCACATGGTATTGATATGACCCAAGGATTGCAACAACAGAACCTTGCTGTTAAGAGTGCTTACTGGCCATTGCTTCGTTATAATCCGGGGTTAAGAATGGCAAACAGTAATCCTTTTGTATTGGATTCTCCTCGTCCAACCATTACCTTGAAGGACTATGCATATAACGAATTGCGATATAAGAACCTGGAAAAAGCCAATCCGAAAGAAGCAGCCTATCTCATGGAAAAGGCACAGGAACTGGTTGACCTCAGGTGGCAGACTTATGAAAATATGAATGGCTGGAAGGCAGAAGCTTTTGCACCGGTGATGTAGATGATTCAGTTATCAGTAAATACTGAATAATTATCATTCAATAAACATCCCGAAAGTTTAAAACTTTCGGGATGTTGTAATTAGTAACGGCTACGAGCAGGACGGGAGTCCTGCTCGAGTTCCCGATTTTCGAATACTCTTGTGCTAGTTGGCAGGATTGTAAGTAATGTATTTTATTCCTTCTCCTAATATTTCAAACTTAAATAATTTGTTTTGTATATCTAATAATAGAAGCCTAATTCTTGGTCTATCTAAAAAATCTGTAACTATTAAATAACCATTATCAACTAGAATATCTTTAAAATCCTTTTGAAAGTGTACTTCATTAGGCAAGCTTCTTATAATTGTTCCAGAAATTAATTTTTCAATATTTTCAATATTTTCTATTTGAATAACCAACTGAAAGTCAGAAGTTGTAAAAAAACAATTAAGCTGGACTTCTATGCCAAAGTCTTTAAATTTCTTCCTTTTATGCAACCATTCATTTTTATATCCATTGGCTCTAAATAAATCATGCAATTTTAATAAATCATTTAAAGGAATTTCTTTGAAACTATTTGCAATATGGTATCCATCTTCTAAAAGCTTTAAAAAGGTTTCATATTTGTCTATTTCTCCCAATCTAATATAATCTTCATCATCAAACGGAATTCTCACTTGCAAAGCATTATCACCTACTATTCTACATATATGCTTAATATTTAAAGAAGGGGTAACTCCTATCATATTAAATGTGCCATCAGTCGCATACTTTAGTTTCCTAATTTGAACTGAAAGATAATTACTAATAAACCTTGAAGAAAGATTGAAGCTATCTTTTAAAGAATCTTTATACCCAGAATCAAAGTCGAGATGTAATGATATATATCTTAATGTCATACTATGGTAGTTTATGTTTATTAGTTTTTTTCGCCGATGTTGGTCTTCCCCAATCGCCGTTGTTGTGTCTCTGACCAACAACAATCAATAGAACGGTTATTTAATCAATCCATCTCTTTACAAATATAATAGTAAAGCACACACCGAATAATAGGGTGCTTATCTATGATTTGCCAACTTTCCAAAAGTTGGTAAATCTATATACAGCCATTAATGCAAAGTAGTTCTGCAATTACCCAAACATGCTCTGCTATTGTCAAATAGGCTCTCCGATTGCCGAAATAGGTCTCCCGATTGCAAAATAGACTCTGCGATTAGCCAAAGACGCTCTGCGATTCACCAGATAGACTCTACGATTGCCAAAAAGACTCTCCGATTTGCGAAAGAGGTCTCCCGATTGCAAAATAGACTCTGCGATTGACCAAATATGCTCTGCGATTCACCAGATAGACTCTGCGATTGACCAAATAGACGTTGCGATTGCCCCAAAACCTTATCGAACCTTCCCTCACCCTTCAGTAGACATAAAACAACGCTAAAGGCCCCACACCTCTCAATTCAAGATTACAAATGAGTCATTTAAAATATCAAAATGATAATTAAAAATACTGCAGTACTATTAATGGAAGCTGCAGCTTATTTTCGATTGAATAAAATAGCTCAGTTTGATTGAATCGAATCATTATAATACCCTACGAGTTTCTCCAAATGCTACGTTTGAGGAAATTAAAAAGGCATACAGAAAGCTCGCACTGCAATATCATCCTGATGTTGCAGGCGACAATCTGGAATATGCCGATAAATTCAGGGCTATAAAAGCAGCGTATGATGTGTTGAGCAATGCCAAAACAAGGCAAGCCTATCACTACAAATATTTTTATAAAGACTTTAAAACGCAGCCTGCCGTAACTGCCGATATGATTGCAATACAAGCAAAAGACCTGGCTGCTTTTGCTAAGATTCTAGACCCTTACCGTATAAATGAAGAAGGGCTTTATGATCAGATTTTACAATTGATTACCGACTCCAATCTTGCCCTTGTACAGCAGGTAAACAACCTAGAAATGAAGCGTACAATCATTGGCTCCTTGCTTTATTGTACGCAACTATTGAAATATGAAAGCATATTGGCTGTAACTACTATTTTATTATCCCTTGCTGCGGACGAAGCCTTGTTGGTTAAACAGATTGAGGAGCATACCAAGCTTCAAAAAAGACTGTATTACTGGAACAGGTATAAATTGGCATTGGCAATAGTGATAGCGTTGGGGCTATGTGTTGCCATGTATCTGCTAGTGAGCTAGGTTGCCTATGCCCTACGGAGAAACTTGATGAACCTACCAATATTTCATATACCGCACTACTGCCAATGAAATATTGTCGTTACCACCTTGCTTTTTGGCTTCATCGGTAAGTTTAAGGTAGCCATTGGGGTTATTGAGTTGCTCAGCAATTTGTTCATCAGATAATTCTTTAGTCAATCCGTCAGAACAAATTAATAATAAATCGGTGTCTTGTAGGATGTTAGTTATTTCATCAAAATCAATAAAGATGTCTTTACTAGCACCAAATGCATTTACAATAGCTGTTTTGAGAGCGCCATCATTGCCATTAAGTTCCTGCAGAGAGTGGTCACGTGACAGGCGGGTAAGCAAGCTTTTTTGACTGCTATAATGATAGATACGGGTATCTCCCACATGTAACAAAAAGATTTTGTTGCTGTAAAACAGCGCTCCCGAGAAAGTAGATGCCATTCCCTTTCTCGTTTCATCGGCATTGCCTTCATCTAATATACTGTCGTGAATGCTTTTGGACGTAGCATTGAGGTAGCTTCTGACAACATTTTTGGATAGATTAAGTGGTAACTGACTTACTGCTTTTGCCATGTTTTGCATAACAAACTCGCTTGCAATGGCACCACTTTTGTGCCCACCCAAGCCATCAGCAACTGCAATAATAAAAGGATGTTCGTAGGTGCTGAAATCAAACTCGTACTGTTTGGCAGCATTCCGAAGGGTATCATTACCCACAAGAATCAGGTCTTCATTTGCGGTTCTGACAACACCTATATCCGATATGGCCTCAATAACAAGCTTCATTAACTATTTTTTTGTTATACTTTTTGGGGATTGTAGCCTTCAAAAATAAGAATTCCTTCGTTGTAAAAAGTAATTTTTAAAGATTGCAGGACACTAAATGTATACAATTTACGTTTCAATACAAAATTGAGATGAGTCAAACCGTTAGTTTTGTAAGAATTAATTAAGATATATGAATCGTAACGTAGGAAAAATAGATGCCATTATTCGAATTATTGTTGCGGTGGTTATTTCGGCACTATTTATCACGCATACCATTACCAATACGCTTGCACAAGCAGCTATCATCATTGGAGGCATACTACTTTTTACGGGCATAATGAACTTTTGTCCGCTGTATGCACTACTAAAAATTAATACTATTAAACGGAAATAGTTATATCTGGGGGTATACCCCCATTTGAGGGGTTTGCAAGGAATGTATGACCGATATCTTTGTAGGATAGATTCTTATTGTTTTTAATAGTTTTTGATACTTATATAATGAATACAACGTTCAAATACATCACCCTGATTTTGCTTTTAGGTGTAACTTTTACCGGCTGTAAAAAAACAGCTGATACCGCCGCCAATGTTACAACAGACACAATTAAGGTTGTGGGTGGAGCAACATCAGCTTATTTAGATACAATAACTTTTGAAGCAAATAATGTTACCATCAAATACAGCAGAACCAACCAATGCTATCCTAGCAATGAGATATTTGCCTTTAGTGCAAACGCAACTGGCTTATCATCAGGTGCGCTTTTTAACTGGGATTTTGGTGACGGTCATTCAATAAATGGCGCAACAAGTACCAATACGGTGGGTAATATTTACCAGGATGCAGGTTACTATACCGTTACGCTTAATATAACTGACTCTAAAAAGAATAGCCTTGCAGTAACAACGGTAAGTGTGCATGCACATGGGCAGCAGGTTACGCCACATGCTTCTTTTTATGCACAGCTATTTGACATCAACTTTCCAAACAATCTTAATTTCAATGGAAATGGTTCATCTGTGCCACGGGGAACAATTACTAACTACAAATGGATCTGGGGAGACAGTACCACGAGTATTTCGGTAAGTGGCGATAACGTGCCGCACAATTTTCCGCAGATATCAAATGATGTTACTTATCCTGTGAAGTTGGTTGTAACTTCTAGTGGTGGTTGCAGCGATACTTCTATCGTGCCGGTAGCCATCAATGCTATCTATACAAACATTTCAGGAAGCTTTACTACAGTTAGTCAAAACATTTGTACGGCAGAATCTGTACAGTTTACTTCCAATGCCACCAATGTTCCAGCTGGAGCAGTCTATTTGTGGGACTTTGCAGATAATGTAAGCGGAATTCCTGTCAGTAATCTACCATCGGGTAATCCTGTCAGTCACTCGTATGCGTATCAAAATAATTATGGAGTAACTATGTATATCAGTCTAAATGGTAAAATCATTTACACCTCTCCTAGGACTAATGTAACTGCTTTTGGACAAAATATTAAGCCCGATGCACTCTTTATGAAGAATACGGCTTATGAAGATTCGGGTTATGTAAAATGGGCGTTTTCCGATCAATCAAATATACCGCATGGGTACATAAAAGAGCGTGCGTGGACTGTAGATAATGTTTCCATAGATCCTAACACCAATGAAACTTACGAAATCCAAGGTTACAGCAAAATGCAAACAGCCTCTACACATACTATACAACTAGTAGTGACTAGCAACAGCGGCTGCAAGGATACCGCCTCTGCCATCATAACTATCCCTGTTTTTGGAAAGTACACGTACTAAATTGTTAATTATAAAAAGAGTAATGAAAAAATTAGCAATGAAGCATAAACTAGTAAATACTAACTATCAATACTTACACTTGGCTATTGCTTTGTTTTTTCTTTTTGTTTACATATTATCTTCCTGTACAAAAAATGATGCGACTGTTACTAAATCCAATACGTTTGTAGGGAATAAAACAACATCTCTTACAGGGGATACAACCGTTTACACTTTCGAGAATTTAATTGTTACCGTCACAAAGACTTCACCTTGTGCGCCTTCGACTGAAATATTTACTTTTAAAGCAGACCCCTCTAAGATAACGGGTGCAGCAATCTTAACCTGGTATTATGGAGATGGATACTCCGATACCGGTAATGAGGTGAAGCATGAATACAACAGAGCCTCTCCCTTCGTAGTACTGTTGGAAGCAAAAAACAGTAATGGAACAGTTATTTATTCAACATCACTTGGAGTAGATGCGTGGGGGCAGCGATTGAAACCCATTGCAACCTTTACCAAAAAACAAGATTTTGCAAATAATCCCAACTATATCACATTCAATAGTGCGTCTAGTGTAAATCATGGGTCTATCATTAATTACAACTGGAACTGGGGGGATGGAACTACTTCAAGTACTGCCACGGCACTTACTCGTCATGCTTTTCCAAATGCTAACCAGGATGTAATCTATCCTGTGAAATTGACTATTACAACGGATGCAGGTTGCACAGCAGAAACCACAATTAATGATACGGTGCTAGCTACTTATCCAATTACTGGCAGTTTTGATGCGGTATCTTATAATTCATGTAATGGAGAGTACATTGTTTTTACACCAACAGCTACCAATGTTCCTACGGGTTCTGTTTATTCTTGGCATTGGTCTAATGGCACAGGAGATACAACAGGAAGTCCGATGCAATATTCATTCTATTATATGAATGATTACGATGTGATAATGAGTATCTCACTAAATGAAAGAACCATTTACACAGTGCATAAATTAGTCCATGCGAAAGGGCCAAATCCAACTCCAAAAGCTGCTTTCGAGTATAAATGGGTAAAAGAATATCCTACTGATGTATTAGTATCTTTTAATAGTACATCCAATTCACCAGCTGGAGGTGGAGGTATTGATGGTTATTATTGGGACTTTGGGAATGGAAAAACAGATAATGACTATAATGCTTACACGCAAACCAGATACCAGCGCGGTGCAGCAGGAACAGGGACTCAAAGCTATCCCGTAAGGCTAATTGTTGCTGGTAATGGTTGCGCAGATACGACCTATCAAACGGTGGTTATTCCCGCACAATAAGGTGTTTGAGGGCTCATTTTCTATCATAGTTTTGACTATTTGAAAAAAAGCAAGATTTTTTTGCACTTATGTGTATTACTTTAATAATATACCCTTACTTTTGCCGACCAAATTTTGGTTTATTATGTTAGCAATCGTAAAAATAGCAGGTCAGCAATTCAAGGTACAAGCAGGAGATAACTTGTTCGTTCCACACATTGAAGGAAACACTGGCGACAAGGTACAATTCAGTGATGTATTATTAGTTGACAACAACGGAGTACTTACAACTGGTGCAGCTGTGAAAGCAACTGTAACTGCAGAAATAGTTAAAGCCCTTGTACAAGGTGATAAGGTTATAGCGTTTAAAATGAAGCGTAGAAAGGGTTTCCGTAAGAAACACGGTCACCGTACTCACTACACACGTATCAAGATTGAAAGCATTGCTTAATCAGTTTTAAGTCGGTTCAATTAATTATTAAAATATTCAAATCTTTATAAGATGGCACACAAGAAAGGTGAAGGCTCGGTAAAAAACGGAAGAGATTCAAACAGCAAACGTTTGGGCGTTAAAATATTTGGTGGTCAGCCTGCAATTTCTGGCAATATCATTATTCGTCAAAGAGGAACTAAATTTCATCCTGGTAAGAATGTAGGAGTTGGTAAAGACTTCACATTATTTGCTTTGACTGATGGATTAGTTCAATTCAGAAGAACAAAAGAAGATAAAACTATCGTTTCTGTTGCTGCTCCTGAAGTAGCAATAGCTGAGTAGTTCATTTAAATAATAGTAAGAATAGCGGTTGATTCAATCAACCGCTATTCTTGTTTATAGAACCCCTAAGAAGCATCAGTGATTCTTAAAGAACTTTTTTTAAGCTCCGACTAATTTCGGGGCTTTTTATTTTAAGTTTGCTTACAAAATATTTTATTATGACCAATGCGGCGATTGCAGATAATTTCTCCCTCTTGGGAAAATTAATGGATATACATGGAGAGAATAGCTTTAAAACTAAAACATACTCTATTGCAGCATTTACTATCGAAAAACTACCAACAGAGTTGAAGGATCTTCCTCAAGATAAAATATTTGGACTAAGAGGTATTGGCGATGCAATTGGAAAGAAGATAATTACTCAATTGGAAACAGGTCAGTTGCCCCAATTAAATGAATACATTGCCAATACACCTGCTGGTATTTTGGAAATGTTACAATTAAAGGGATTGGGTCCTAAGAAGATTTTTACTGTATGGAAAGAACTCGGCATCGAAACAATTGGAGAGTTACTGTATGCTTGCGAAGAAAACAGACTTACACTTTATAAAGGCTTTGGCGAGAAAACCCAACAAAATGTAAAGGAAGCTATCCTGTTTTATATGGGCTCTCAGGGAAGTTATTTGTACCAGCAAATTGAGAATTTTGCAATCAATGTAGAGGCAAAGCTGAAAGCATTATTTAAAAATCCGCAGTTTTATATTACTGGTCAGTTCAGGAGACAAATGGAGGTGATAGATAAACTGGATTGGGTTACTACAACACCTAAAAATACAATTTCTTCTTTCTTTACAAGTAATGGATATACTTTGGTAGGTGATGCAGCTAATTATGTTTCTGTTGTGGGTCGGGAGAATGTGAAGCTAGGATTTTATTCTGTTGAGGCTGGTGCAATTTCTAAGCAATTGTTTGAAACTAGTTGTAGTGATGCTTTTTTAGAAGCTTGGAAAACAACTATCGGGCTTAATGAAACCACTTATCCATCAGAAGAAGCCATCTTCTCTTCCAATAATATTGCCTTCATCCCACCTAGTTTGCGTGAAGATGCTTCTGTTATC
>CANGFK010000009.1 GCA_947452925.1 Chitinophagaceae bacterium
AAGATTGGAGAAGTGTTTCAAACCTCATTTAAACCAATCACCACTCAATTTGTCCGATTGAACATTCTTGATGCAGAAACAGAACCGCAGATCAGGGATATGCAATTGTTTGCGGAAGAGTGAATAATACTGGCTTAAAAACAATTATCACTACTCATAAATTATACACGATGCGACTTTTCAAAAGACTAACCTTCTTTTCTTTTTTTTCTATTCTTACTTTTTCATTCACAATTATTGCTGCACAAAAGAAGTCATTATCCAATAATGTTTGGGGCAAAAAACTATTAACTACAATCCCTAAATACAGGATTATATCAGATGACACCGCATCTGTAAAGGAGCTTATCTATGAGGGTGTAAGCTATGGAGATCTTCCAAAAACAGAGGTATTTGCTTATTATGCTACGCCTGGTTCCATACACCATAATCCATCACTAGATAAGAATTTGCCAGCAATTGTTTTTGTACATGGCGGTGGTGGAAAGGCATTTCGTGAATTTGCCTATCTATGGGCTCAAAGAGGCTATGCCGTTATTGCGATGGATTTGGCAGGCAATGGAAAAGATGGTAAACGCTTGCCTTTAGGTGGCCCTGACCAAGACCCTAGGAAGAAGTTTACCAATATTGATAGCCCACTTAATCAGCAGTGGGTATATCATGCTGTCTACAATGTGGCATTGGCTCATTCGCTATTGCTAAGTTTCAAGGAAGTTGATAAAACTAAAACTGGCATCACGGGCATCAGTTGGGGCGGCTTTCTCACTTGTATTTCTGCAGGACTGGACAATCGATATAAGGCTGCAGTTCCCGTTTATGGTTGTGGCTATTATTTTGATACAGTGGGCGTCAACTACAGAGCTAACCTCAACAAGATCAGTAAATCTTCAGCTGAAAGATGGATTAAACAATATGATCCTTCCAATTTCATCGGGTACTCCAAGGCAAAGTTTCTATGGGTTACAGGTGCAAAAGACCAACACTTCAATCCGTCTATGTTTTCAAGAACCTACAATGAAGTACTTCCTAACTCCAATTTCAGAATCATTCCTGATATGCCACACGGACATTTTGAGGGGGCAACACCAAATGAGATTGCTGCATTCATGAACCATTATTTAAAGAATGACGCCTATCAATTGCCCTATGTTAACGCTATCGGCAATCATTCAAAAAACATAACTGCAACCGTTTCATTCACTCAGCCAATAGTTGAGACCACTTTATGCTTCACAAAAGACAATACACTTCCCTTCGAAAAAAGAGTTTGGAATACAATACCTGTTAGTATTCATAACAAAAAAGTTACTTTCCAATTACCCGAAGGAGTAACAATCTGGATGCTAAATATCAAAGATGCAAAGGGAATGATAGGTTCTAGTAAGTACTTCTTTAATTGATAATAGCTTCTTTCTTCCATCCCTTCTTAATCTCCAACATAGCCCAAACTTCAATAAAAGTACCTTCATCAAGTATTTGAATGGTGTCTGCTATTTGCCACACATTTC
The DNA here is from genome assembly GCA_947452925.1 of Chitinophagaceae bacterium. Classification (GTDB taxonomy): domain Bacteria; phylum Bacteroidota; class Bacteroidia; order Chitinophagales; family Chitinophagaceae; genus Parasediminibacterium. The sequence continues at coordinate 1,509 of CANGFK010000009.1, forward strand.
TCTGATTGGTTTATTAACCAGAATTTACTGTCGTTAAAACAATGTGTACAAAACACACAACACCCCTAATTCAAACGGTTGTACAGGGGTTTTCCTTGCCCCATTTTTGTACCATCAAACAAAGAGAAATTAGTCACCGTTTAAAATAAAGAATTATGTTAGCAAATCTTAAATTCAACATTGCCGCAATCGCAATCACAGGAATGCTATTCACTGCTACCATTACAGCACCATTTACGAAGATGTTTGGAAAACATTACAATGAAAAGAAAGACTTTTCATGCTGCAAACAAGATCAACTGGTGTTGCATCACTATTACACTGTCAATGTGTTTTGGGTAGAAGTAGCCGATGGATACACAGAAGAGAATACAGGCAAGAAGAGTGTGGGCGGATGTAACATCCAATGTACAGACTAATTAATTTTCAACATCCTGTATCAAAACACTTATTAGCTTCCCTTTGGGGAAGCTTTTTTATGACGTTTGCTCAGCGATAGTTGTGTTTTCAGGAGTAGTTTCTTCTACTTTAAAGAAGGTCTTTTGAAACAGAAGGATAACAATAACACCTACAGATATTGAAGCATCCGCAATATTGAAAATGGGATCAAAAAAAGTAAACTGCCCGCCGCCCCAAAATGGAATCCAAGAAGGTAAGTGTTCAATTTTAAGAATAGAAAAAGAAAGCATATCCACCACTTTGCCATGCAAAAAGCTGGCGTATCCTCCATCCTTTGGTAATAAGTGAGCCACATTTGGAAAGCACTCATTGCTATTTTCAAATATCATCCCATAAAATAAACTGTCTATCAGATTACCTAAAGCACCTGCAAAAATCATCCCGGCGCAAATAATAAACCCTTTATGGTATTTCTTTTCAATAAATCCTTTCAACAAAAACACGCCCCATATCACCGCAAAAAGCCTGAAGAGAGTAAGAATAATTTTACCAATATCTCCACCAAACTTCCATCCCCAAGCCATTCCTTCATTCTCAACAAAATAAAGAGAGAAGTTGGGAACAATCCCATCAGAACCCAAAACTGCGTGACTTTCTTTAAGATAATAATGGGTTTTTATATAAAATTTTAAAGCTTGATCTATAATAATGATACCCGATATGATGAATGCTAGTTGTTTACCTTTCATATACTTTTCTTTAAAGTGAGGCAAATATAAGGTTTGCGCCTTTTGCCCTAATAAAGCATTAAATCGCATCCCTCAGTTTAACAAGTTTATGGGAGAAGATTACCTAAGCTATTTTTCTGATTCTGATGAAATAGGATGTAGATAGCGATAATCTTAATGTAGATATTCAATAATCTTACCTTTTGTTTTGACAGTCAAAAGACATTTATCTTGTCATGATGGCAGAATAAAAAGGGGTGGTATTGTGTTTGATTGCCGTGATTCACTTTTAATTAAATAAATAATTAAACAAATCTAGATTATGCAAAAAGGACAAATAAGGGTTCAGACAGAGAACATCTTCCCTATTATCAAAAAGTTTTTGTACAGCGATCACGAGATTTTCTTGCGCGAGTTAGTAAGTAATGCAGTTGATGCCTCTCAAAAAATTAAAACACTCTCCAGCATTGGTGAAGCAAAAGGTGATTTGGGTGAATTACGAATTGATGTAATTCTCGATACCAAAGAAAAGACCATTACCGTTCAGGATAAGGGTGTGGGTATGACAAAAGAGGAAGTGGATAAATATCTGAATCAAGTAGCCTTCAGCGGTGCTGAAGAGTTTTTGACTAAGTATAAAGATGCTAATATCATCGGTCACTTCGGTCTTGGTTTCTACAGTTCTTTCATGGTGAGCGAAAAGGTGGATGTTTTAACTCAGTCCTTCAACGAAGAAGCACCTACTGTGTTCTGGAGTTGCGATGGTAGCCCCGAATTTGAATTGTACGAGGTAGAAAAGAAAGAACGTGGTACCAGAATTATAATGCACGTAAACGAAGAAAGCAGTGAGTTCTTGGATGCATACAGACTGAAAGGTATCCTCGAAAAATTCTGTAAGTTCTTGCCTATACCTATCTTCTTCAGTGAAGCTGGTGCGAAAGAAGAAGATATCAAACAGATTAATAATCCAAACCCTATCTGGACAAAAAAGCCAAGTGAACTGACTGACGAGGACTACAAAAATTTCTACAAAGAGTTATATCCAATGGGCGAAACACCTTTGTTTTGGATACACTTAAACGTAGATTATCCTTTTAACCTAACAGGTATTTTGTACTTCCCTAAAATCAAACAGAGCTATGAAATACAAAAAGACAAGATACAATTATACAGCAATCAAGTATTTGTAACGGATGAAGTAAAGGAAATTGTTCCTGAATTTTTGATGCTATTACATGGTGTTATTGATAGCCCGGATATTCCATTGAACGTAAGTCGTAGCTATCTGCAAGGCGATCCCAACGTTAAGAAGATTAATAGCTATATAACCAAGAAGGTAGCTGATAAATTGGACGAAATCTTCAGAAATGATCGCGAGTCTTTCCAAGACAAATGGGAAAGCCTTGGTTTGTTTGTTAAGTATGGCATGATGACTGACGATAAGTTCTTGGAAAAAGCAAATAAGTTTTTGGTTATGGAAGATGCTACTTCTCCAAAATCAGTTACCCAAGGGGATGGTCAGGTAGTTACCCAAAAGACATTTTATACTTTGGATGAATACAAGACTGCAACAGAAGCATTACAGAAGAATAAGGACGGAAAGAATATCATATTATATACTACCGACCCTGTTCATCAGGATGTTTATATTCAGGCTTGTTTGGCAAAAGGTTTCATCGTTATAAAATCTGAAACACTCGTAGATGCAGCCTTCATCAATCACATGGAAATGAAGTGGGAGAATGTAAGCTTCGTACGTGTGGATGCTGATATTGTAGACAATCTGATTGACAAGCAAGAAAATAATGAAAGCGTTCTAAGTAATGATGAGCAAGAAACTTTGAAGAAATTATTCGAAATTCCTGCAAACAATTTACACCTTACTATAGAAGTTAAAGGGTTAGTTAATAATCCAGCTCCGGTAGTAGCAACTCGTCCAGAGTTCATGCGCCGTATGAAGGATATGGGTGCTGCAGGTGGCGGAATGGGTGCTTTCTATGCTCAAATGCCAGATGAAGTAACACTTACTGTAAACGGCAATCACCCAATCTATCAGTCACTATTGAAGGAGGCAGACATTGAAAAGCAAGGAAAACAAATAAGAAATCTAGCTGATCTCGCCTTACTATCCCAAGGTCTATTAAAAGGAAACGACCTTACTAGTTTCATAGCTAGGAGCGTGGAGTTGATGAATAACTAATATTTAATAGGAAAGTCTCTTAATTAAATAATAGCCAGCCCTAAAAAGCTGGCTATTTTATTTGTCAGCACATCTATTAATATAATAAATGTTACTATTTTACTGTAATTTATATATTTGTGCATTGCTTGCAAATAAAATAGTACACAAATGAAGCCTTTAATAGAGAAACTCCCACTTAGTCAAAACACCTCCTTTGTTGCTAATATTCATACAACCCCCAATTTCGAAGTGCCTTGGCATCAGCATGTGGAGTATGAACTTATCCTGTTCATTAAAGGAGAAGGACACAGCTATATCGGAAACTATGTAGGAAATTTTATTGTGGATGATGTATTCTTTTTAGGAAGTAACCTGCCTCACACTTTTCAAAAGGATAATCCAGACTTAATTACAAGTGCTATCGTAATTCACTTCAATGAAGACTTTTGGGGCGATACCTTTTTACAGCTTCCGGAGTGTAAACAAATAACAAATCTTCTCAAAACTTCTCTTAGGGGATTATATATTGAAGGAAAAACAAAAATTGCATTAGGTGATTTGATTAGAAAACTAGTAGATGCAAAGGGTTTTGAAAGAATTTTGTTATTGATGGAATGTCTTCAGTTGATGGAGCAAAACCAAGAGTACAAGACCTTATCTACACAGGAAGTGAAGGAATTTAATCCTAAAAACAAGGAGCGAATCGATAAAATATTCCAGTTTACCATCGCTAATTTTCAAGAAGTAATCAAAATTGAGGAAGTAGCCAAACACGCTCAGATGAGTGTTCCAGCTTTTTGTAATTACTTTAAGAAAAGTACCAAGAAAACCTACATTGACTTCCTGAATGAAATAAGGGTAGGATACATCTGTAAACAGTTGGTAGATACAACCAAAACCATAGAATCTATTTGTTATGAAAGCGGTTTCAATACCATTGCCAACTTCAATAAACAATTTAAGAAAGTTAAGAAAATGACCCCTTCAAAGTACAGAAAGCAATTTCTTGAACGGGAAATCAGATAGTACCTTTTTTTGTTGCTGATTTATCAAACTTTATGTAGGTAAAGATGAGCGCTAGTATAAGTAAATATGAAATGATATTGAAAGTGGTGTGGTGATCCAGATACTTACTGATAGGCCAGTTGTTTCTCAGAGCAGTTAATAGAACAGCCACCCTTATACAATTGATAAACCAGATGACAACACATCCACCAATCAACCAATAGATTTTTTTTGTAAATGATGTTTTATTTGCAATAATGAAAGCTGTCCAAAAACTCATTACGCCATAGCCAATACAATCATAGCCCATGTGCAATTTCTTAGGAGAATTCGTTACGTGTATGATTATTCTGTCTTCTATAAAGCTTTCTACTCCTATCAGCTTACAGAAAAATTCACTCGTTCGTAGTGTAGAATACCTTAACCAATCAATGTAGTTTAAATAATCCCTCAAAAAAACATAAAAAGGATTACTTGCCCTGTAAGTGATACTTATAAAGGCAATACAAAAGAAATAGAGTAAGGCAAATAGTGATAGAAACTTGATTATAAACAAGAATCCCTCACTCTTAAATAAACTTCTTAGCATAAGACTAAAAACTTAAGTCGTAAGTCAAAAGTCGTAAGTAGCACCTATCACTAGAGCTTACTTACGACTTACAACTTATTACTTACTACTAAAATTATTTCAATTCTCCAACCATTTCTACTGGAACAACCCACGCATCAAATTCTTCTGGTGTAAGGTATCCCAATGCAACAGCTGTTTCTTTTAGCGTGCTATGGTTTTTGTGTGCTGTTTGTGCAATCTCAGCAGCTTTGTAATAACCAATCTTTGTGTTCAAAGCAGTTACTAGCATCAAACTATTATCTACGTGCTTTTTAATGTTTGCTTCCAATGGTGCAATACCAATGGCACATTTATCATTGAAACTTACACAACCATCACCTATCAATCGTGCACTATGCAAGAAATTATAAATCATTACGGGTTTAAATACATTCAATTCAAAATGTCCCATGCTACCACCAATATTAATGGCTACATCATTACCCATTACTTGCGCAGCAATCATCGTCAACGCTTCACATTGAGTAGGATTTACTTTACCCGGCATGATAGAAGAGCCTGGTTCATTATCCGGAATAAACAATTCGCCAATACCACTTCTTGGTCCGCTACTAAGCATACGAACATCATTTGCAATCTTCATCAGGCTTACAGCAACTGTTTTCAAAGCGCCGTGAGCTTCTACAATTGCATCGTGAGCAGCCAATGCTTCAAACTTATTTTCAGCAGTAATAAATGGCAATCCAGTTAGGTTAGCAATATGCTTTGCTACGTTTTCAGAATATCCTTTTGGCGTGTTGATACCCGTTCCTACTGCAGTTCCACCTAATGCCAATTCACTAAGATGTGCCAATGTATTCTTGATAGCCTTCAATCCATGATTCAATTGACTCACATAACCACTTAGTTCTTGTCCAACGGTCAATGGCGTTGCATCCATAAAGTGCGTACGACCAATTTTCACAACATGCATATATTCAGTACTCTTTGCTTGTAGTGTATCGCGCAGCTTTTCAATTCCTGGAATCGTCGTTTCAATCAATATCTTGTAAGCAGCAATGTGCATAGCTGTTGGAAAGGTATCGTTGCTAGATTGCGACTTGTTTACGTCGTCATTAGGATGAACAAATTTATCCTTATCAGTCAATGCGCCCCCTTTTATTACGTGTGCACGATAGGCAATTACTTCATTCACATTCATATTGCTTTGTGTGCCACTGCCTGTTTGCCAAACCACCAATGGAAAGCAATCGTCTAGTTTTCCTTCCAATATTTCATCACAAACATGCCCAATAAGGTCACTCTTTTCTTTACTCAAAACACCTGCATCTAGGTTGGTTAGTGCCGCAGCTTTTTTAAGGTATGCAAATGCCTTAATAATTTCTTTTGGCATCTTATTGATGTCTTGCGCAATCTTAAAGTTCTCTATGCTACGTTGTGTTTGTGCACCCCAAAGAGCGTTGATAGGTACGTGTACCTCACCCATGGTGTCTTTTTCAATCCTGAATTCCATAATTGTACTTTTTATGATTAATATTTAATTATTCGGGCGCAAAAGTAAGTGAGTGTGGGTAGTTTTTGCATGATTTAATACCATATAATAAAGCTGTCATTGGTTTGTGAGTTAAATAAACAGTTAAAAAAATGAATAGATGAACAAATGAAATAAATACAGCGGTTAATTTTATAAAAGACTTGTATTTATATGAACAACCTTTACAAGATTTTGATTCCTGTAAACCTTGAAAGAATCAGAGGATATCAATGGAAGCATTTATCTTATTTTTATTGATGGAAAATCAAAATATATAGATTAAATCCTTCATCATAACTACATCAAACAACCCCTACTCAAACGAAAATTATACTTGAGGAAAGATTTTCTTACTTTCACCGCCCGAAAAGGAACTGTCAATTATGCTCCAGCTTTTTTTGGAAACTATTTGACTCATAAAAAAACACAAATAAATGAAAGCAATTATACCCGTAGCTGGTGCTGGCGCCAAGCTCCGACCACATACATACACACAACCCAAAGCCTTGATTCCTATTGCAGGAAAAACAATCCTTAGCTTTATTGTTGATCAATTGCACGAAGCCGGCATCAATGAATTTGTTTTTATTGTTGGCTATCTCGGAGAGAAGATTAAAGAATATGTATTACAGACTTATCCTGACCTGACCACTCATTTTGTGTTTCAAAATGAAAGACAAGGAACAGGACACGCCATCGAACTGACAAAAAACATAGTTGGTGACGATGAAGTTTTTATTGCGCTTGGTGATACTATCTGCGAATATGACATTAAAGATGTAATGGATTGTCCTTACTCGGTATTGGGAGTAAAAAAAGTAGATAACCCCGGCAGTTTTGGTGTAGCCACCATCAATGAGGATGGATTTATAGAGCAGCTTGTAGAGAAACCATCCATTCCCAAAAGCAACATGGCATTGGTTGGGATCTATAAAATAAAAGAAGGGATGTTGTTGTATGAGTGTTTGAATGAGATGCTCACGCACCAACGGAAACCCAATACCGACTACAACCTCACAGATGCTTTGGAATGTATGGTGAAGAAAGGCGTGAAGATGAAGTCTTTTAAAGTGAAAAGCTGGTTTGATTGTGGCAAAAAAGAAACGTTATTAGAAAGTAACGCTACCATGCTTAAAAAAACCGGTGGTAACGTTCTAGAAAACCACTCCTATAAAGATTGTATCATCATTCAACCTGTTAGTATTGCTGACGGTTGCGAAATATCTCATTCCATCATTGGTCCTCACGTTGCAATTGGTGCCAACACAACCATCAAACATTCGATAGTAAGGGATAGCATCATTGGTTCTTATACAAATTTGTACGAAGTAGTATTGGACAATTCACTCATTGGTAGTGATGCCTCTGTAAAGGGATTGAGCAGAAGTCTCAACATCGGTGACAATACAGAAATAGACTTTGGTTAGTCAATTGAGGCGTTAGGCATAAGTAATAAGGCGTAAGCAAGGAAACTAAATTCTTTACTTACGCCTTATTACTTACCACTTATGACTAATGCTTAGTTTTTCCTCCACGCCCATTTCCACATTTCCTTCCAGGTGGGCTTTTTTCCGTACATTAATATAGCAACTCTGTAAATTTTGGCACTAATCCACGTTGTGCAGAGGAATCCGCAGATTAAGAATAGCATACTCAGAACCAGTTGCCAATAGGGCACCGTATTCGGCACACCAAATGGTATCCGGGCCATCATTACAATAGGTGACGTCAATGGAAACAAACTTCCAAATACAGCCAGATTACTTGTGGGATTATTGATGGCACTAGTCATAATTACGATACCAAATATGATGGGCATCGTAATTGGCAATGTAAGACTTTGTGCATCTTGTGGATCTTCGTTTACTGCACTGCCAACAGCGGCAAACAAAGAAGAATATAACAGATAGCCACCCAAGAAATAGAATATAAAACAGCCAATTATCAGTGGGAAATTAATCTCCGAAAGCCCATTCATCAAATTATCTAATGCGCCACTTTGTTTGGCTGTTTGTAATGCTTGGGTAGCACCATGATTCATTACTTCGGTTGTTTCTCGCATACTTGGAACAAACAAAGGAAGGATAATCCGGAGGGTAACGGTTAGTGCAACCCATATAATAAACTGTACCAACCCTACTGCGCCAATACCTGTAATTTTTCCCATCATCAACTGAAAAGGTTTTACACTACTGATGATTACTTCGGCAATACGATTGGTTTTTTCTTCCATCACACCACGCATCACCATTGTTCCATAGATGAAAAGAATAATGTAAATCATGAATCCGGAGGCATACCCAACGCCATAGCTAATGCCCACTTTAGTATCATTTTCTTCTTTTCCTTCTGTTGTAGAAAACTTTACTTCGTTGCCACGTTGTAGGCTATCCAATTGTTTTTTACTTATCTGAAGGGATGATAGAAGTCGCTGATTTTCTAGTGCATCATTGATGCGCTTCTGAATTTCTTCGCGGTTCATCAACCCCACTGTTTTTCCTGATACAACAGAGATGGTATCGCCTTTAGAAGGTTTAAATCCTTCGGGAACCCACACATAACCATCCAATTCCTTTTTAGTAATCTTTTCTTTTAGTTGAGAGAGGGATTCATTCTTTACAAAAACAAACTTTATGTCGTCTTTACTGTCTATTTTTCCTCCAAATACATTTGCATTATCAGCGATGGCAACCGTATAATTCTCTGATGACTTCACAGAGAAATAAATGATCAGTCCATACAAACCGAAAATGACAATAGGCAGCAGTATCGTCGTCAACAAGAATGTTTTCTTCTGTACCCTGCTCAAAAATTCGCGTCTTGCTATTATCCAGATTTTATTCATAAGTCTTTAAAGTCGTAAGTGATACGTAAGCGTTATAGGTAATAAGTATTAAGTTGTAGGTTTCTTGCATTACTTAGTACCTATTACTTAATACTCCACACCTGTCTAAGTTAAATTTTGAAAAGCCCTTGTAACCGATTTTGTTCCATCAACCAATTGAATAAAAATGTCATTCAGTGAGGGCAATAGTTCATTAAATGACTCAATGCCTATTCCTTGGTTGATGAAGTGTAGCAATACATCGTTACTACTGTAACCTTCATTTATTTTCATGGTAAAAGCATTCGCTTGCTGGTCAATAATTTCATAAGCCGCATCTTCCACACCAGTAGGGATGCCTGCCAGTTTGATGCTGAACTTATTCTCCTTAAATTGTTGTTTTACATCTGCAACGGTGCCATCCAATATCTTTTTACCCAAGTTCACCAATACAATATGGTCACAAATTTCCTCCACTTGTTCCATTCTGTGTGTGCTGAAGATGATGGTGCTTCCTCTTTGTGCCAAACCATAAATTTCATCCTTTATCAGGTTGGCATTTACCGGATCAAGGCCACTAAAAGGTTCATCTAGTATTATCAGCTTTGGCTCGTGCAATACGGTCGTCACAAATTGCAGTTTCTGGCTCATTCCTTTGCTCAGGTCTTCCACTTTTTTGTTCCACCAGCTCTCCATCTCCAGTCTTTTAAACCAGAATTTTATCTTTTGCATCGCATCCGCCTTGCTCAAACCCTTTAGTTGTGCCAGATACAAAGCTTGTTCACCAATCTTCATCTTCTTGTACAATCCGCGCTCCTCGGGCATATAGCCAATCTTGATAATATCATTTTCCGGGTCAAAAGCACGCCCATCGAAAGTGATGTTGCCACTATCAGGGTAAAAGATACCCGTAATCATACGTAGCAAGGTTGTTTTGCCCGCACCATTAGGCCCCAATAAGCCAAAGATGTCCCCTTGTTTTATATTGAAGCTGATGTCGTCTACTGCCTTCTGGGTAGCGTAATATTTCTTTAGATTGTGTAACTCTAGAATGGAATCCATAATTTATTTTAAAAATCGAATATAGGAAAGGATAGGAGACAAATAGTTTTTGATGGATTATTTAAAATAACTTTTATGGATTCGTGTTGTTCAACCATGAATAGAGCAGACGTCCTGCTGATTTCTTATTTTATAATACTAATGAATGCCAGTGATGCGAGCTAACGGCAGAATTACACATTGCTTCTATTTTCAAGCTCAATTTGAACGATTATTTCAATTGCTTCTTTTAGCAAAGGAATATCTGTCTTTATTGTATCCCAAACAATGTCATAATCAATTCCAAAATAATGGTGGATGATTCTGTTTCTTATATCGCCCATTTCACGCCAAGCTATTATTGGGTATTTACTTTTAATATCGGGATGGATACGATTACTTGCTTCTCCTATAATTTCCAAACTACGGCATATTGCTTTCGACAAACGTTTATCGTTCATAAAATCATCGAAAGTATTGCTACTGTATTCTAGCAACAAATAGTCACATTCATCTAAGATATGCCTTAGAAATTCAATCTGTGATGGCTGCATATTGAACAGTGTTTAGAATGTGTGGCCCTATATAAGGACTTAGAGATTGTTTGGTTACGAGTTCTACTTTTCTACCCAAAAGCTCTTCCAGATAGTAGGAAAGTTGCATGAAGTTTCTAAAGGTTTTCTTTTCGGGCTGAAGGTCTACCAGCAAATCTATATCGCTATTCTCGCTTTGTTCGCTCCTTACAAACGAGCCAAACAAACCAATTTCCTTTACCCCAAAAGAGTTTAGTTGTTGTTTGTTGGATGCCAAAACTTGTAAAATGCTGTTATTGTCCAATCGACCAATCATTTTTTTGTAAATTAGTCAGCAAAGATAAACGGAGGTCAAAGGTTTATCTTCAATTGGCGGCAGAAATGTTTTACTGCAGGATTAGAGTCCTGCTCTAGTTCCAAATTTTCGAACACTCATGAGTCAGTTGGATATTAGTAGAACCCTTCTCATTCAATAATAATACTTCAAAGAATATTCATTCTTCTACTTTTGTTACTTCAAAGAAACAGGATGTTGCCAATAGAAAGCCTATTTCTGCTTAGTCTCATAAAATATAAAAGCCTAACGGCTAATTTTCTCCAGTTTTTATTTCATCATTTATTGTTTTTATCCGGAGTAAAAAGGTTTTTATTTCATGTCTAGAGTTATTATTCCAGATAAAAACATTTTTATCCCATTTCTGGAGGTTTTTATTCGAGGTAAAACCATTTTCATTTCATTTCCCCAGTTATTATTCGGAATAAAAACGTTTTTACTCCGGATAATAACTCGCTTTTCGGGCTTATAAATCATTTTATTAAAAGATTGTTCCTTAAAAAAGAATTATTACAAACTAAAAAATCATGAGAACATTCGTAGAAGTTACAGACGAAAAAATATGTACGCAAATAGCTAAGTTTTGCAGTAACTATTCCACTTATGCCAGCCTATTAAATGCTGATACACTCAAAATTACCAACTTGAACAAGGGTAGCTTATTCTTGATTTTTGTACTGATGATGCAAGGCAAGCTTCAAACATTGGCTATTTCGTTTACCGCATATAAAGATTTGTTGCGTACAGGAAAAGGAGGTGGCATTTTGGGAGCATTGCCTGCCTTAACCGTTTATCCTACAGTCCCAGCTCCTCCGCCAGTTTGTTTAGCAAACTTGGAAAGTCTTTTTAGGGATGTTATTCAGCAATGTGTAAAATCGGGTAACCTTACCGAAGACATTGCCAAGGCATTGGGCATCTTTGAGGAAGTGGCCACGAGTTCTTTAGAAACGGGTACTCCAGATTTATCTTTGAAACTGATGAGTGCTGGGCATCCCACCTTGCACACCACTATTGGCGACTATGATGGCTTTGAAATTTGGAAAGACAGTGGGACTGGATTCGTGTTTTTGAATGTAAGTAGTAGTCCTAACTTTAATGACACATCTGCCCTGCCAGCAGTTGGCGTAGAAGTGATATGGATATACAAGATTATATATCGTTATAAAGATGTACAGATAGGCAACTGGAGCAATACCATTTCGGTAGCTGTAAAAGGAATCGTATGAGTAGAAGTAGTATGTAAAAAGCCCTTGAAGTAAATTTTCAGGGTCTTTTTGTTTCCTGACCTATGCCTTAAACCTTACCCCTTCCAACTTACTGACTAAGAAAAAGCCACATTCAGATAAAAAAACGCATCTAATTTGCAATTCCTGTTACTTTACACGCTGTTTTTACACAGAAACTTTAATACTCGGTCAACGGCTATATGCATATTTCTATCATCATTGTCAATTATAATGTCAGATACTTTCTGGAGCAGTGCCTTTGCTCTGTGAAAAAAGCAATTGACAAACTGGAGGCGGAAGTGATTGTGATAGACAATAACTCCACCGACGACAGCATCGCCTACCTGCAACCGAAGTTTCCTTTTGCACAATTTATCTATAACGAAGAAAATGTTGGCTTCGCAAAAGCAAACAATCAGGCTTTGCAATATTGCACCGGCGATTATATTCTGTACCTCAATCCAGATACGATTATTCCCGAAGATTGCTTACTGAAATGTATGGACTTCTTTGAGAAAACGCCCGACTGTGGTGCCTTGGGCATTAAAATGATTGATGGAAGTGGCACTTTTCTGCCCGAAAGCAAAAGGGGCTTCCCTTCTCCCGTGGCTTCCTTTTTTAAACTTACCGGTCTGGCAGACCTTTTTCCGCGTTCCCGCCTGTTCAATCAGTATTCATTGGGTTATCTCAATCCGTTCACAAACCATCGGGTTGATGTTTTGGCAGGGGCATTCATCATGGCAAAAGGTACCATCATCAAAGAAATAAATGGTTTTGATGAAGCCTTTTTTATGTATGGCGAAGACATTGACCTAAGTTATCGGATACAACAATTGGGATATAACAACTATTATTTTGCAGATAGTACCATCCTGCATTTCAAAGGGGAGAGTACCAAAAAAGGCAGCCTCAACTATGTAAAGATGTTTTATAGTGCCATGAGCATTTTTGTGCGCAAGCATTATACGGGCACAAAAGCAAGCATCTTTTCTATGTTTATTCACCTGGCCATCTTTTTTAGGGCGAGTATTTCTCTGGCCAAGATGATTGTTTTCAGGATTGGATTGCCATTGTTGGATGCAGTGATTATTTATGGTTGCTTGTGGAAAGTAAAAAACGAATGGATTAAATGGGTGAGGGATGGAGTACCTTTTGCACTGGATAATTTTCCATTGATGTTCGTTTTATTCGCCATTATCTTTCTTATAACAGGCGCTTTATCGGGTATGTATGACAATCCAGACAAGCCCTCCAAAACATTTGTCTCTAGCCTTTCTGGTATTCTGGTGATGGTTACAGTCTATGGATTGATGCCTGCCGATAGGTGGTTTTCTAGAGCAGTGATGATTGTTGGCGGATTGGTGGCTGGTATTACGATCACCATTTTTAGATGGATATTAATTCAGTTTAAATGGATTGAAAAGAGTGATGAGGAATATAAGTTTCAGCAAACTGCTGTTGTTGGCAGTATGGAAGAATACCAGCAAGTAGTACATATTTACAAAAAAGCAGGGTTGGAGGAAAGGCTTCTTGGTAGGATTAAAGTAAATGGACAAGAAGAAAATTCTATTGGCGATGTTACCCAACTGAAGGTATTGCTAAGCAGACTAAACATAAAAGAAGTGATTTTCTGCGAAGGTTATCTCACCAACCACTTGATTATTCAACTCATTCAAACACTTCCAAAGAACGTGAGTTATCGGTTTATTGGTGCACATACAAAAAGTATTGTAGGCAGTGACAGTAAAGCAACCGTTGGCGAAACGCTTGCAGCAGAAGGATTCTACAGAATTAGTGAGCCATATCAGAAAAGAATGAAACGCGTGACCGACATGCTGTTTGCTTGCTACCTGTTACTTACTTTACCGGTGCAACTGTTACTTGTAAAGAACAGACTTGGATTGATAAAAAATGTATTTACGGTATTGTTCAATCAGGCTACCTGGGTGGGTTATACTAAGGAAGAAATTGCATTGCCCAAGCTTAAAAAGAACTTGTTAACCTGTTGTGGTCTGCCATTAAATGCCGCTCATCCATTAAATAAAGAGGCTTTGCATCATTTGAACATTCAGTATGCAAAAAACTACGACTTTTGGTTCGATATAGGGCTTCTGCTAAAAAATTATAAACAATTGGGCGGATAATGTTCACTAATACCCTTTTCACATTCCATAATAAATTGTTTTTGAACAAATTCATATATTTTCGTAAAAATAGAACATATAATACCTACAACTAACGATGGCGATAATTGATTTTAAGATTCCTGCACGACTTACAAAAGCACTTGGTTTGCCGCAAAGCACGCCAAGAACAATGCAGTTGAGGGTGCTGAAGAAGTTAGTGCGTAAGGCAAGGTTTACCGAATTTGGTCAGACTTATCGCTTCGATGATATATTACTAAGCAAACATGCTGGTAAAAAATTTCAAGAACTAGTACCTACTTTCAATTACAATAAGATTTACAAACATTGGTGGTATAAAACTTTGGAAGGTATTCCGGATGTTTGTTGGCCTGGCAAAGTAAAATACTATGCATTGTCCTCCGGTACTTCTGAGTCTGCCAGTAAATACATTCCTATTACCAATGACATTCTCAGAGGGAATAAGAATGTAATGATTAAGCAACTCTTGGGATTAAGAAACTATGATGATATTCCCGTAAAATCTATTAGTAAAGGCTGGCTTACTTTAGGAGGTAGTACACAGCTTGATAAATTTTCTGCTGGATATTATGCTGGTGATCTAAGTGGTATTACTGCCAAGAAAGCACCATTTTGGTTTCAACCCTTTTATAAGCCCGGAAAAAAGATTGCTAAAGAGAAGGACTGGCAAAAAAAGCTAGAAGAGATTGTAGAAAAAGCACCTCAGTGGGATATTGGTTTTGTAGTAGGTGTTCCTGCATGGATTCAGATGTGTATGGAAATGGTTATTGAACGATACAACCTGAAAACTATACACGATATCTGGCCTAACCTTGCCTTCTTTGTTCATGGAGGGGTAAGCTTTGAGCCGTATAAAAAAGGATTTGAGAAATTGGTTGAAAGACCGCTTATCTATATAGAAACTTATCTGGCTAGTGAAGGCTTTCTGGCTTATCAGGATGTGCAGAATGGTTTGGGGATGAAGTTGGTGATTAATGAGCACATTTTCTTTGAGTTTGTGCCCTTTAATGATGACAACTTCGATTCGGATGGGGAGATGGTAGAACATCCCGAGGCCTTAATGATTCATGAGGTAGAAGAAGGGAAAGATTATGCCTTACTAATCAGTACAAGTGCCGGAACCTGGCGTTATCTAATTGGTGATACGGTTCGTTTTGTTGATAAAGCCAGATGCGAAATCATTATAACAGGGCGCACTAAACACTTCTTGAGTTTGGTTGGAGAACACCTGAGTGTAGACAATATGAACAAAGCTATTCAGCTTGCTAGTGAAGAACTGAATATATCTATTCCAGAGTTTACCGTCACCGGCATTCCATACCAAAGTTTCTTTGCCCATCAATGGTATGTTGCTTGTAATGATGCGGTTGATAAAGTACGACTTGCAACCATCATTGATGATAAACTGAAGGAACTAAACGACGACTATGCCGTTGAACGCAAGAGTGCCCTTAAGAATATTTTTGTGGAAGTACTAAGCGAGAAAGAATTTATGGACTTCATGAATCAAAAAGGAAAGATTGGTGGTCAACATAAATTCCCTCGTGTGCTAAAAGGCAAGATGCTGGAAGACTGGCAGTTGTTTCTAAAGAACAAATAGAACAATTAACCACATAGACACAGTAGGCACATAGTATTGATAGAATTATATTAGAAACCATAGAAAGAGCTAATTTATAATTTAATAACTAGGTCTATGTGGTCTTAAAGTGAAACGTTTCGTTCTTTTAAGCTTTTCTATGTGCCTATTGTGTCTATGTGGTAATTATTTATTCTTGGGATAATCGAAAAACCAGAATGATTTCTTAGCAGTCAGAAAATCTTCCCAACTATCTGTTTCTATTTTAATGGCGAATATCCCGCAGGTAGGCATATCATCTATACGGGCTGTGGTCAATCCATTTACAAACTCAGTGATTCCTGGATTGTGCGCAAAAATGGCTACCGTTTCCAATGCATCATCCAGTTCAACAATTACTTTTTCAAATACTATTGGTTCGGCATGGTATAACTGAGGAATGCCAATCACATCCAAAGACTTCTGTCCTCCCTTTTCGTATTCATCAGCAAAATAAACGGCGGTTGTGAAAGCCCTCACCGCAGTACTACTAACAAAGGCATCAATAGAAACTTTATTTTTAAGCAGCCGCTTAGCCATTGCCGGAGCATCTTTGTGGCCACGGTCATTCAGCTCTCTGTCAAAATCTTTTGAAACAGTTATCTCCCAACTGCTTTTTGCATGGCGTACTAATAGTAATTGTTTCATTGCAAGACTAAATCATGTTGTTTTTTAAGAAAATACGCTCATCAGTTACCCTCTTTGGGGCGGGTTTCTATTGCAATAATACTAAACATCTTTTTCTCCGTTAAATTATTATTACCTTTTCCTTTATTTCGCAACTAAAGATTGACCTTATGAAATATGGCAAACGCCTTTTTGATTGCATTAATCACCAGCTAGAGAACTTCCCCAAAAAGGAAATGCTTGTTGCCAAAGAGGCAGGAAAATGGAAGCCTTACAGCACTGCTGAAATACAGTATCTGGTAGATACTTTGAGTGCAGGCTTGTTGGCAATGGGTATTAGCGGAAACGATATGACTGCCGAAGGTGCCGACAAGATTGGCATCATCAGTAATAATCGTCCCGAGTGGGTGATTGCAGATATGGCTGCACAACAGATTGGTGCTATCTTAATTCCTATTTATCCAACTACCTGTCAGCCCGAAATAGAATTCATTCTGAATGATGCACAAGTGAAATATATGTTTGTGAGCGATGCAGAGTTGTATCAGAAGATAAAAGATATCAGTGCTAATATTCCTTCTTTAATCAACATATTCACGTTCAACTCCATTGAAGGCGCCGACAATTGGAAACAGATTCTTGCCCTTGCTACCGATGAAAGCAGGGAAAAGATGCAGCTATTAAAACAAAGTATTCCTACCTCTCACACGGCTACTATCATTTATACATCGGGTACAACGGGCACTCCAAAAGGAGTGGTTTTGAGTCACGAAAACATTTATGCAAATGTGGTGCTCAGCAAAGAAAGTTTCCCTTTCGAAGACCGTCCCGACTGGCGCGTACTCAGTTTCCTTCCGCTCAACCACATCTTCGAGCGGATGGTCACCTACATTTATCTCTACAGTGGCATCAGTATTTATTACGCAGAAAGCCTCGAAACCATTGGCGATAATCTTAGGGAGATAAAACCAAATGGCTTCACAACGGTGCCTCGTTTATTGGAAAAAGTATTTGAAAAGATCATGCACAAGGGCAACGAACTGAAAGGAATAAAACGTCGTTTGTTCTTTTGGTCGGTGAGTTTGGGAGGGAAATACAATAACCAAATAGATGGTGGCTGGTGGTATAATCTGCAACTTGCCATTGCCAACAAACTTGTATTCAGTAAGTGGCGCGAAGCATTGGGTGGCAATATATCCTTTATTGTTACGGGTGGTGCGGCTTGTCAGATGAAGTTGATGCGGATATTTAATGCTGCAAGAGTGCCTGTTTATGAAGGTTATGGACCTACCGAAAACAGCCCTGTCATAACGGTGACCCGAAAGGAATTAAGTGCGCATCAATTTGGAACAGTTGGCCCGCCATTGAATGGAATTGAAGTAAAACTAGCCGATGACGGCGAGATATTGGTAACAGGCCCTTGTGTGATGCAAGGCTATTACAAACGCCCCGACCTTACTGCCGAAACAATCAAAAATGGCTGGTTACATACGGGCGACATTGGCGTTTGGGATGGAGGAAACTTGAAGATAACTGACCGCAAGAAAGAACTCTTTAAAACGAGTGGAGGAAAATATGTGGCACCTCAGCCATTGGAAAACAAGCTGAAAGAAAGTCCTTTTATTGAGCAGATAATGATAGTAGGTGCCGAGCAAAAGTTTGTGGGGGCATTGATAGTCCCCAACTTTGAGGTATTGAGAGAATGGATGAAAGACCACCATATTATTGGTTTGACGGATGAGGAAATAATCAAACACCCAACTATCATTACGCATCTGGAAAGCATAGTAGAAACCTATAATGCAGGATTTAACCAAGTAGAAAGAGTAAAAAAGTTTGCTTTATTAGCCAAGGAGTGGGGCATAGAATCTGGCGAGTTAACGCCCAAGCTTAGTTTAAAAAGGAAGGTAATTGCTGAGAGATATAAGGAAGTGATTGAGGAGTTGTATGAGTAGGAAATTTTAATTAATGAGTTATTTAATCTTAACACATAGCTCTTGCCAAGGAATTCTTACGCCCATTCGATTAGTAACAATCGGGTCAAAACAAAAGAAATCATTTTTAGATGATGATTTAAATAATATTTTCAAATCGGAACAAACGGTATCTGACCCACAATTAACCAGGCTTGTACAATGACTACCTAAAGTGCCTGCAAAAACTGTAAACGACTCAATTTTTGCCCATGAATAATTAGTGCGCAATTCTTTTATTTTTAATAATTCCTCCTTCGTAATAGTAATCGTATTAGAATCTCCAACGGGGCGATTGTCAAAAGTGAGTTTACGATCTTTTAGCACTAACTCTTGTGATAAAGATTTTAATGATACGATTAGGAATAATGATAGATAAAAGAGATACCTCATATTGAGTATTTAAAATGTTGGGTGTTACATCCTTTCCTTCACCTACAAATCTACTTTCTTTCATCTAATCTCATACAAAAGGGGGTGTTTATTATTTTATCGAATCTGAACCAAAATACTCAAATCTACCATCTCCTAATCTATCCTTGTCTTTATTCATATAAACAATAAAGGCATCACCGCCAGTCTCATAGTGCCAATCTCCAACTTCTAAGATTTTTAAGCTATCCTTCACTTCATAAGTATTTCCTTCCTTTAAGGTTAAGGTACAATACTTACAATTAGGATAATGTTTTAAATGATAGGAGCCAACATGTTCTAATTGTTGTTCCCTATGACCTTCTTTGATACACCATAAAAAGAAGAAAAAAACACTTACTAGAATTATAGAAATTATTAGATAAATAATCTTTCTTTTCTTGATGTAAAGAAGTGCTAATTTGATTGCCCCAAATGCTAATATTAAGAAGATTAAATAAATTAAAAGTTCTGCCATTGCCCCCGAACTGCCCATAAGTAATTATTTATTGATAATCTGATTTTATTCTCCACCAACAAATCTACTTTTTTTCGTCTAATCTCATACAAAAGGCATTTGTTTATTATTTTATCAAATCGCCTAATCACTTACTGTCATTACATTATAGCCTTATTGCGTTCATAGTTTCTTTTCTTCTTTTTCCATATATTTTTACCCTTTCTGAAACAATTTCTTCTTTCGCTCACGTGTGAGGAAATTTCACTCACACGTGAGCAGTCTTTCCTCACAGGTGGGCAGTGATTCCTCACTTGTGGGATATTATTCCCCACGTGTGGGCAGAGGTTCATCACATTTGATTGATGACTCCGCACGTGTGAGATTTTATTCCTCACACATGAGCGAAACAATAAGTAATTCCAAATTACTGGTTTCAAATACCCTTTTGATTGAAATGAATTCTATCAGCCTCTCAAAGAAATACAAATCCATTATTTCAAATTGAGTAGAGGTAACTTGAGTAGGAATTAATCAGTTTTCAATTAGTAATTATCAATTATCAATTATTAATACCTTCGCCGCCATTAAAAAAGAAGGAGGCAATTGCTTTCGGCTTATTATACAAAGGATTTATGAGCAATAAATACACAGATTTTGGTGGGCTGAATCTGCCCAAGATAGAAAAGGAAGTATTGGCAAGTTGGGATGAGAACAGCGCATTCGAGAAAAGCGTTTCGATAAGGGAAGGCGCTGTGCCGTTTGTTTTTTACGAAGGGCCGCCAAGTGCCAACGGTATGCCAGGCATTCACCACGTAATTTCTAGAACTTTGAAGGATTTGGTGTGCCGTTACAAAACCATGCAAGGCTTTCAGGTAAAGCGTAAGGGAGGTTGGGATACGCACGGATTGCCTGTGGAATTGGGCGTGGAAAAGGAATTGGGCATTACGAAAGAAGATATTGGCAAGAAGATTAGCGTGGAGGAATATAACCAAAAATGCCGTGAAGCCGTATTGCGCTACAAGGATAAATGGGATGATATTACCCGTAAAATGGGCTATTGGGTAGATTTGAATAACCCTTATATCACCTTCGAGAATAACTATATTGAAAGTTTATGGTGGATTTTGAGCGAGCTGTACAAGAAAGGATTGCTGTATGAAAGTGTGAGCATTCAGCCTTACAGTCCTGCTGCAGGAACGGGGTTGAGTAGCCATGAATTGAATCAACCGGGCACTTATAAGGATGTGAAGGATACCTCGGCAATAGCCATGTTCAAGGCAATCAAGAATGAAAAGAGTCAGTTTTTGTTTGATGCTGCCAATGGAGAAGAAGTGTTTTTCACTGCGTGGACAACAACTCCTTGGACATTGCCTTCTAACTTAGGATTGACTGTTGGGCCAACGATAGATTATATATTGGTAAAGACATTCAATCCATATACACATCTTCCGGTAAACATTATTTTGGCTAAGAATCTTTTGGCTAAATATGTAAAAGTTGAAGGAGAGAATGGAGACTTTGACGCTTATAAGGAAGGAGAAAAGATTATTCCTTGGAAGATATTAGCGGAGTTTAAAGGTAAAGAGCTAGAAGAATGTCGCTACGAACAATTGATGCCTTACGAAGCCAATCAAGAAACGGGTGGAGATTCTTTCCGTTTATTGTGCGATTCGTTTGTTACTACCGAAGATGGTACGGGCATCGTTCATACCGCCCCAGCTTTTGGAGCGGATGACTATAAAGTTGGTAAGAAATATGGCATCGGCATCTTGACAATGGTGGATAGGCAAGGTAAGTTTGTTGATGGATTGGGAGAATTTAGTGGACGATATGTAAAGAATTATAAGGACGACCCTAACTATGCAGATGTAAATGTGGACATCTGCGTGATGCTGAAAAAAGAGAACCGTGCCTTTAAGGTAGAGAAATACGAACACAGTTACCCGCATTGTTGGCGTACCGATAAACCAATATTGTATTATCCATTGGATGCTTGGTTTATCAAGACAACAGATCCTGTTATCAAGCAGCGCATGATTGATTTGAATAAGACCATCAACTGGAAACCGAAGAGTACGGGCGAAGGAAGGTTTGGTAACTGGTTGGAGAACATGGTGGATTGGAACCTGAGCCGTAGCCGCTTTTGGGGAACGCCACTGCCTATCTGGAAAACAGAAGATGGCAGCGAGCAGAAGATAATAGGCAGCGTGGCTGAGCTTTTGACTGAAGCAGAAAAGGCAAAAGAAGTATTGGGTGGGGATATCAACCAGAACCTTTCTACTGCCAACCTCGATTTGCACAAACCTTTTGTAGATAAGATTACGCTGGTTTCTTCTAAGGGAGAACCAATGATGCGTGTTTCTGATTTGATAGATGTTTGGTTTGATAGTGGGGCAATGCCTTATGCACAACAACATTTCCCTTTTGAGAATAAGGAATTGTTTGCCAATAATTACCCTGCAGATTTTATTGCAGAAGGTGTAGACCAAACAAGGGGTTGGTTTTATACACTTCACGCCATTGCGTCCTTAATAAAGGATAGCGTTGCAGAAGTGTTGGCAGATGCTGGTCTCCCCCCTTTAGGGGACGGGGGCGGCAGGGCTTATAAAGCCGTAGTGTCTAATGGTTTGGTGCTTGATAAGAATGGCAACAAGATGAGTAAGCGTTTGGGCAATGTGGTAAACCCATTCGAAACCATTGAAAAATACGGTGCAGATGCTACCCGTTGGTATTTAATAACCAATGCAAGTCCTTGGGATAACCTAAAGTTCGACTTGGCAGGAATCCAGGAAGTGCAACGCAAGTTCTTTGGAACCCTGTATAATACCTATCAATTCTTTGCCTTATATGCCAATGTGGATGGCTTTGCTTTTAAAGAAGCGTATATTCCTTTGGCAGAAAGACCAGAGATTGACCGTTGGATATTGTCTTCTTTAAATACTTTGATAAAGAAAGTTACCGAGGCAATGGACGATTACGAGCCTACGCAGGCTGGTCGTTTGATGGAAGAATTTGTAGATGAGCATTTGAGTAACTGGTATGTACGTCTTTGCCGTCGTCGGTTCTGGAAGGGAGAATACGAGGGAGATAAGATTGCAGCGTATCAAACATTGTATGAGTGCTTGGAAACATTGACAAGATTGATGGCGCCCATCTCTCCATTCTTTAGTGATGCGGTGTTTAAGAACCTGAATGCTATCACCAATCGTTTTGAGGCAGAAAGCGTACACCATGCTTTATTCCCAAAACATAACGAAGCGGCAATAGATACTGATTTGGAAGAGAGGATGCAATTGGCACAGGATACTTCTTCGTTGGTGTTGTCTATCCGCAAGAAAGTAAATATCAAGGTTCGTCAGCCATTGCAAAAAGTAATGGTACCTGTTCTGAATCCAAAAATGAAAGAACAGTTAGAAAAGATTGAGGACTTGATTAAGGCAGAGGTAAACGTAAAAGAGTTTGAATACTTAACGGATACAGAAGGGGTTATTAAGAAAAAGGTTAAGGCAAACTTTAAGGCATTGGGCACAAGGATGGGTGCCAAGATGAAAGCAGTAAATGCGGCCATCATGAACTTTACCCAACACGAAATAGCAGCAATCGAAAGAGATGGACAGATAGCGCTGAATATTGAAGGAGAAGAAGTAATCATCCTGATTAATGAAGTTGATATTGCTGCAGAAGACATTCCAGGATGGAGTGTTGCAAGCAAAGGAAGCTTAACAGTAGCATTGGATATCACTATTACCAAAGAACTTCAAGACGAAGGGAATGCAAGAGAACTGGTAAACAGGATACAAAACATCAGAAAAGAGAGCAATTTTGACCTTACAGACCGCATTTTTGTCAAGTTACGCACTAATGTGAATTTGAAAGATAGTATTGAACCGTTTAAAGAATATATTTGCACGGAAATTTTGGCAGACAGTCTCGATTGGGTGACAGAATTAAACGAAGGCATCGAAATTGATATTAATGATACTTTGCTCAAAATAGAAATAATTAAAAACGACAAAAAGAATGGCAACAAGTAAAGGCACTGGTACTAAAAAACCTCAGGTAGTAAAACAGGTAGCGCGGAAACCGGTTGGTTATTCCGAAGTTGACATGAATGAGAAATCTCACATTCCCATCAAAAAGCGTGAACCTATTCCGGTTCAAAGGCGTTCAGACGAACCGATGAAAGAAGTGAAACTCCCAAAAATTACAACAACATCAAGTGTTGCTTATAACCCAGGATATACACCCATGGAAAAAAGAGTAGAAGTACCCCAAACAAATTCTCCGCTAGTAAAATACAGCGATTCGGACTTGAAAGAGTTCCGTGAAATCATCAACAAGAAGATGGATACTGCCAAAAAAGAATTGGCATACTTGCAAGGTTTGATTACCCGTAAAGATGGTATGGGATCTGACAATGACGACGCCCGTTACATGACCATGGAAGATGGCAGTATGAGTATGGAGCGCGAGCAATTGAGTCAGATGGCTAGCCGTCAGATAAGCTATATCGACCACCTCGAAAAAGCAATCATGCGTATTGAAAACAAAACGTATGGTGTTTGTAGAGTTACAGGTAAACTGATTGACAAAGCAAGACTGAAAGCTGTGCCACACGCTACCCTTAGCTTGGAGGCTAAACTTGGTTTGGTTAAACCAAGCGGCGAGTAATTGATATTTATTTTTTATAAAAAGGCTATCTCATTTTCGAGATAGCCTTTTTTCGTAGAAAATAAAATGGTAAAGTGTATATAATTTGTCTGCAATTAGATTAAACAGATATTTTTGTAAGGGTCAATGCATAAATAATGCAATTCTTCATTTAAATACAGGGCATTGGAATATTATTCGGACATAAAAAGCACTCTACTTTTCAGCCTATACAATTTGGGCGCTATCAATGCCCAAGGTTCTAACACCATCGTTTTTGCGCTTCTCTGTCTGTTATTTTTTTCCTACGTAATCAGTGGTGCTGAGGTTGCCTTTTTCTCCCTCACACAAAAAGACATCAACCTGCTTAAAACAAAGCAACAAAACGGCTACAGACGTATTGTAAACCTGCTAGAAGATCCCAAAGTGCTGCTTGGCTGTTTATTGATTGCTAAATACCTGACTAATATTGGCCTTATCATCATATCAAATATCTTTCTTGGCGACTTACTAAACCTGGAACGAGTGAATGCTTTCTGGTTGGAAGTAGTCATCAAAGTAGTAGGTATCACCTCCATTTTATTGCTGTTTGGTGAAGTAATGCCCAAGGTGATGGCTGCTCAAAACAATATCCGTTTTGCAAAAGATTTAGGCCCGATAGTAGAATTTGTATTCTTAGTTTTCAAAAGGGCTAGTATTTGGTTTGTACGTTACAGCGAGGTTATTGAAAGAAGGCTGAGTAGAAAAAAGAGTACTTACAACTTAGAGGAACTGGATAATGAAATTGATTTAAGTACCGACACCAGTGCATCAATTGAAGAGAAAAACATCTTGAGGGGCATCGTTAAGTTTGGCAATATCACGGTGAAGCAGATAATGAAAACCAGGGTAGATGTACATGGTATTGATAAGAAAACCTCCTTTGCTTCATTAGTCAGCCAGATAGGAGAATGGCATTACAGCCGCTTACCCGTGTATGAGGAAGATTTAGATAAGGTAATTGGGATGATTCACACCAAAGACCTCATTCCATATATCAATCATGCCAACGATTTCAATTGGCATTCATTACTTCGCCCACCCTATTTTATTCATGAACATAAGTTAATTGAAGACCTGCTGAAAGAGTTTCAAGGAAAAAGAATACACTTTGCCGTGGTTGTAGATGAATTTGGCGGTACAAGTGGCATCGTTACATTAGAAGATATTCTGGAAGAAGTGATTGGTGAAATAAAAGATGAGTTTGACGATGAAGAAATAAACTTTACCAAAGAAGATAACTTCAACTACATTTTCGAAGGGAAAGTAATGCTGAAT
This sequence comes from Chitinophagaceae bacterium, assembly GCA_947452925.1. GTDB lineage: Bacteria > Bacteroidota > Bacteroidia > Chitinophagales > Chitinophagaceae > Parasediminibacterium. The sequence continues at coordinate 27,107 of CANGFK010000009.1, forward strand.
GATGTATGCAAAACCATGCACCTGAACATTGATATTTTTGATGAGATAAGGGGTGACAGTGATTCTTTGGCAGGATTGGTTTTGGAGTTGGCAGGAGAAATTCCGGCAGTAGGTGACGTTATTGAAAGTACCAATTTCAACTTCACCGTATTGGAAATAGAAAAGAACAGACTTCAGAGGGTAAAGATTACAATGAAGCCTAAGGGCGAAAAATAAATTATGGATAATAGAGGTACAGGTCTTGTCGGAAAGGTTATTGCTGCATCTAAGTGGTTTTTTGTTGTGCTATTGATTGTATGCATTGCCTGCAACAGCAACTTCGTTCCAAAGCCAAGAGGTTATTTTAAGATAGAGCTTCCCGAGAAAAAATACCAGGTTTTCAATCAGCCTGGCTATCCCTACACTTTCGAATATCCCCTTTATGCAAAAGTCATTAAAGACTCTACCTTCTTTGGCGATGCCACAGAAAACCCGTGGTGGATTAATGTAGATTTCCCTCAATTCAAAAGTCGCATCTACGTCAGCTACAAGCAGATTGGCGTCAATTCTTTCGACAAATTACTCAACGATGCCTTTGCACTCACCAATAAACATACAAGCAAAGCAAGTTCCATCGACGATTCTCTCATCAATACCCCCAACAACATACACGGTATGTTTTTTAAAGTGAGTGGAAATGTGGCTACCGCCAATCAGTTTTTTGTTACAGATACAACCAAGCATTTTCTCCGTGGGGCATTGTATTTCGATGCAACTCCCAATGAAGACTCTCTCGGTGTAGTAGATGAATTCCTGTTGAAGGATATGAAACACATGATTAATACCTTCAAATGGAAATAAATACTAAGTAAATAATCAGCCATTCCCCTCCATTCCACCCTTTCTCTAGCAGTATTTTGCCCCATTGAGTACAGTATTCTGCACAACCGACTCATTGCTGGCTAAAATCAAAAGATAACTTCGCTTCTTTCTTAAATTGTTGCATGTATGAAACTGTCTGTTAAGTTTGTTTTCCTCGCCTTCTGCATTTTATCCTGTTACTTTTCTTCATTGGCACAAGGCTATAAAAACCCTGTTATACCCGGTTTCTATCCCGACCCAAGTGTATGCCGTGTGGGTGAAGACTATTATCTGGTGAACAGTAGT
>CANGFK010000010.1 GCA_947452925.1 Chitinophagaceae bacterium
ATAGCCACAGTAAATGGAGTGATGGTAACAATACTTTGGAAGAAATGGCTGCTGCTGCCATACAAAAGGGTTATGAATACCTGGTCATAAGCGATCACTCCAAGACTGCTTTCTATGCACAGGGATTGTATGAAGAAAGGGTTCTTGCGCAGCACCAACAAATAGATGAATTGAACAGGCAGTTAGCACCCTTCAAAATATTTAAAAGTATAGAGAGTGATATTTTGAATGATGGCAATCTGGATTATGAAAAAGATATATTGGAACGGTTTGACGTAATCATTGCTTCTATCCATTCCAACTTGAAAATGCCTGAGGAGAAAGCAATGATGCGTCTTATCAATGCAATTGAGAATCCGTATACATCCATTTTGGGTCACCCGACGGGAAGATTGTTGTTGAGTAGAAATGGCTATCCCGTAAATCATCAGAAGATAATAGATGCCTGTGCCGCCAACAATGTGGTGATAGAAATAAATGCCCATCCTCGTCGATTGGATCTTGACTGGCGTTGGGTTAGAGCAGCTTTGGATAAAAATGTGCTGCTTTCTATCAATCCAGACGCACATAGTATTGATGGTTATAATGATTGCAGATATGGCGTATTGGCAGCACAAAAAGCAGGATTAACAGCTGAACAAAACCTGAGCAGTTTCTCATTAAAGCAGTTTGAGGATTTTGTAACCGAACAAAAGAAGAAGCGATAGTTATACTATCATTATTTCAAATATTTTGGTTACAAATTGACAGCAATAGACCACTTATAAAAAAGAAAATGAGAGGTTTGTAAACTATTTTCTTCTTGTCTCAAAAGCTTTTTTATATTGCAGGGGTGCAGCATTAGGGTTGGTTTATCTATCTGAAAGAAGAATATTTTTAAATAAAATCAGATTAGCGGTAACTTTTTTGCATTTTTGCACTAATCACTTACAAAACATTGCATGAAGCAAGCCTTGTATAAAACATTTACGGAGAACAAAAAGCAAGGGAAAAAATCTTTCGCGGTTCTGATAGACCCCGATAAGGTTACTCCTCAAACCATAGATCAATTGGTTTTACTCGGTATTGATGCGATGGTTGACTATTTTTTTGTAGGCGGTAGTCTTGTTATTTCAAATCATCTGGATGAATGTATTCAGCAGATAAAAGCCAATTGCGACATCCCCGTTGTGCTTTTTCCTGGTTCTCCTTCGCAAGTGAGCCGCTATGCTGATGCTTTATTATACTTGTCGCTCATCTCTGGCCGCAATCCCGAATTACTGATTGGTCAACACGTTATCTCTGCCCCTTATGTAAAAAAGAGTGGCTTGGAAATAATGCCTACTGGCTATATGGTCATTGATGGTGGCGCCCCAACAACGGTTTCGTACATTTCTAATGCTAGCCCGATACCCGCCGACAAAAATGAAATTGCTATGTGTACCGCAATGGCAGGCGAAATGCTGGGTATGAAACTGATTTATATGGATGCAGGCAGTGGCGCCAAAAAGCCCATTACCGAAGCCATGATACAAACAGTTGCTAGTCACATTGAAAGCCCGCTGATTGTTGGTGGAGGGATTACATCTCCAGAAAAAGCTTACCTGAATTGTAAAGCTGGTGCCGATGTGATTGTTGTTGGTAATGCCATAGAAAAAGATTTTACATTGATAAAAGAAATGAGTGATGCCATCAAAAGTGTTGGTGTAATCATTTAAAACTGCATTTACAAAATAGCCCCCCTTATAACCGATACTGTTAGCCTAATTCTAACATTCAATAGTTGAAACACACCAAAAAAGCATGCATGGTGTGACTCTTTTATGATTTAAAAAAAGTATTGGAAAAAAAATAAACGATTAATGAGAATTGCGCATCTGATACTTGCCCACGAAGCCCCCGAACAACTTGAACGTCTGATTAAAAGATTGCAACATCCCAAAGCAGATGTCTTTATCCATATTGATTTGAAAACCAATATCAATCCTTTTTTGTCTATCGAAAATTTGGGACAAGTACATTTTGTACGACCAAGAGTTGCCATTTTTAAGGATGGGTTCAGCAGTGCAGAAGCTATCTTGAATGGCTTTGATTATATTCTTCAGACACACAAAAGATACGATTACGTAAATGTTCTTAGCGGAAGCGATTATCCGTTGAAAGATGTTTATGAAATTCATCGGTTTTTTAGAGAGAATCCGGGTAAAATATTCATAGAATCTCGTCCTGTTGATGGCGATTGGAAAGAAGGAGAAGCACATATCAAGAAGTATTTCTTTGGCTATAATCCATTTTTTGCTAATAAATTGATGGCAGCATTGGCCAATGCATTTCTTCCCGCAAGGAAAATCCCTAAAAATCTAAAAGCTTTTGGAGGGTCGCCTTGGTTCACTATTTCTTCTTTACATGCTAATATTATCTCTGATTATCTGTTGGATTTTCCTAGCGTCACCAACTTTTTCAAAAATACTTACAAAAGCAATGAGTTTCTATTTCAGACCTTGTTGAAAAACTCAGATTATACCACAGACTTTGTTGAAGATAACCTTCGGTTTATTGAATCTTCTCCCAATAAAATCCTTACTATCGACGATGCCCAACAGCTTCTGGATAGTGGAAAGTTGTTTGCAAGAAAGTTTGACGCAAAAATAGACAGCAAAATATTGGATTATCTGGATGAACAGGCTGCTGTTGCTGCCAAAAACAGACCTGTAGAAGAAGAGGAAGATTAACAGAAGTTACTCCCATTCACCGGCGCCCATCCGCACCACTTCATAGGTTTCTTTGGTACAATCAATGATGGTAGAAGGTATCATTCCACCAATGCCACCATCAATCACAATGTCTACCAAGTGCTTGAAATTCTCATAAATCAGTTCTGGGTCGGTATATTCTTCCACCATTTCGCCGGGCAATGAAGCAGATAAAATAGGATGCCCCAACTGCCTCGTAATGGTTTCAACAATGAGGTTATCGGGTATCCTCAACCCAATAGTATTCTTTTTTGTCTGCAAAATTTTGGGCACTTCCTTGCTTGCCGGCAATATAAAAGTATAGGGTCCTGGCAGGTAATTCTTCAACAAACGATAAAGCGGCGTATCAATGCTTTTGGTGTATTTACTGAGGTCGCTCAGGTCATTACAAACAAAACTCAGCTGTGCTTTGGCAGGGTCAACTTGCTTGATTCGCGCAATTCTTTCTACCGCTTTATGCTGAAAAATATCGCATCCCAAACCATAGATTGTATCGGTGGGATAAACAATCACGCCTCCCGAAAGCAAACAATCCACTACGGTATCAATGTGTCGTTGATTGGGATTAACTGGGTGTATGTTTAATAGTAGTGCCATTTTCGCAAAGATATTCGCATTAGGCGTAAGAATAGGACTGATATATTCATAAATATATCGTCCATATTGTACTATATGTTGAATATATACATGAATATGCCTTCCATATTGTACTATATATTGAATATATACATGAATATATTGCCCATATTGTATAATATATTGAATATGTTTATGAATATATCGTCCATATTGTACAATATATTGGATATATACATGAATATATTGAGGCTGTTTATCAACTAAAACCAGTTTTCTGGATGGTCTTTTATCAAAAAGGTAAATTATTACTGAACCAAATACTTTTCAATCCCATAATTCTTAATCTTTGTTGAAATAAAACTAGTCTGCAAATGAAGATTGTTGCAATGATACCTGCACGCTATGCTGCCACTCGCTTTCCTGCAAAGTTGATGCAGTTGTTGGGCGACAAAACTGTGATAAGACATACCCACGATAATACCCTTGCAACCGGTTTATTTGATGATGTGTTTGTGGTGACGGATAGTGAAATTATCTACGACGAAATAACCAACAACGGCGGCAAAGCCGTGATGAGTAAGGGACAACATGAAAGTGGCAGTGACCGAATTGCTGAAGCTGTGCTGGCAATTGATGTGGACGTGATTGTGAATGTGCAGGGCGATGAGCCATTTGTGAAGAGAGAGCCGTTGGAAAGATTGATTAATCTTTTTGAAAATGATGCCGAAAATAAAGTGCAAGTGGCATCGCTGATGCAGGTACTTACCGACGAAAAATCGATTGCAGACCCCAACTATGTGAAGGTGGCTGTGGACAGAAATATGAATGCCATGATGTTTAGCCGCTCGGTGATACCGTATAACAGAGATGGCAAAATTACCCCCACTTACTACGAACATATTGGCGTGTATGCTTTTAGGAAACCTGCTTTGATAAAGTTTACCAACTGGAGCATGACGCCATTGGAATCTGTTGAAAAAATAGAATGTTTGCGTTACTTGGAGAATGGCGTTTCCATCAAAATGGTGGTTACAGACTATATGGGCATTGAAATAGACACACCCGAAGATTTGGAAAAGGCTGCCGCAAAACTGGATAGCTATCAGTAAATGAATGAGGTATTTATAGACTTTTTCAAATATAAAAAAGAGACAAAATACACCTGAGTGAAGGTGGTTTACAGGCAAAAAAAATCCCACTACAATGAGTGGGATTTTTTTATCTTGAAACCTGAGTGACTATGCACCCAAACGGTGAAACAATTCTTTCACTTGGTATTTCCACAATTGAGTCAGGTCTTTTATTTCTTCTTTTTCAGCGAAATCAGAGATAACCAATACTGTAGAATGAGATATTTCTGTTTGATTGATACGAAACTCTAGGTATTCATCTTTTTCAAATCTTTCCCATCTGTAACGGATAAAATATTCCTCTTCCGAATCTACTATTTGTGCTTTTTGAGATGGCTCACCGCTCCATGCAAAAGTAAATACACCTTCCCACTCACTCACATGGTCTGCAAACCATTCTTGCAGTCCTGCAGGAGTGCATAAAAAATCCCAAAGAACCGTTGGGGAACACCTTACTGGAAACTCTAGCATGTATAATTGCCTTTTACTCATTCTTTTTTACTTTAACTACATACAATTGTAGGGCTGCAATAATAGAAAATAAAAGATAGTTTCCAAATATTTTTTCAAATAATTGTCTATTTGTCTCTACTAAACCTTAAATATTTTATGAACAACAAGGCATGAACAAATAGAGAAAGGGAATAGATTTGCTTACTTATAGGGTTTATTATATCATTTATTCGTTAAAATGAATTTTCTGTCTACCATAAAAAAGACTGTGTCGGCAACAAAAGGAATATCCGTAACAGATGGAGATTCAGTACGAATACGCACTATCATTATACGGGTTACACTCATTGCCTGGTTCTCTTCCAAGCTTTTGTGCTATAAATTGTGGCTTTCAGATAGAAATTTTCCAATAGTTCCCTACATCCATTTGGGCTTCGAAATTCCTTCCATCATTCATACAATACTTTTCATCGCTTCTTTATCCGCGATGCTTCTTTTGTTTTTGATGCCACAGAAACGTCCTTTTTTACAACTATTATTAACGCTGGAAATTGCAGGGTGTCTGTTGGATCAAACGCGTTGGCAAGCATGGGAATATCAGTATTTGTTGATGTCGGTTATATTCATCACCAACTGGAAGCACCAGATAAAAACAATCTCCCTCCTTTCACTACTGCTTTCTTGCACCTATATTTTTAGTGGTATTTGTAAGCTGAATGCCGTCTTTGTTCAGTTTTTCTGGCAGTTTGAAATATTACATAACCTATTGCACCTGCCCGAACATTTTGTTCAAAACAGGATGGTACATCGATTGGGATATTCCTTACCCGGAATTGAAGTTGTGGGAGGAATTTTATTCTTATTTAAAAGAACAAGAAGGCTTGGAGCAGGCTTATTAATACTGATGCATTTGCTTACACTCATCATACTGGGTCCTTTTGGAATCAATTACAACAGTTCTGTATGGTCTTGGAATCTGGTGATGATGGTCTATCTGTATTTGATTGGAATCAGGCAGCAAGAAGTACAATTCAAACCGCTTGTTTCTAGAAATTCTTTGGTCAATCTGCCCGTTTTAATATTAATGATTGTCATGCCTATAGTTGGCTTATTAGATTATTGGCCACACTTTCTATCTTTCAGTTTATACTCTTATAAAGCAAAGCAATTGGTGATATCTATCGATGAAAACACGGCAAACTTTAAATTTTTCGAACCCTATTTTGAAGGAAAGAAGAACTATACATGGGCAAATGCAAACAGTAGACAACTGATTTTGCATAACTGGGCCATGAGCGAAATGAACACACCACCTTTTCCGGAAGAAGGTTATTACAAGAAGTTCAGGGTGGCATTTATAAATAAATACCCTAGCACAAAAGCTCATTTCTTTATTTATAAATCAGAAAAGCACCTGCTTACTGAGTTGAAGTAATGCCCGTCTTCAATGTGTTTTCTTCCTCCTTTTGCCGATAAAAAATATTTGTTTGCCCTCATTTAACTGCCCTTAACTTATTTAGGAACAGACTATGCTATGGGTTTTAATAAAATGAGTATTATGAAAAAGAAATATTACTTACTCCTGCTTTTCTGTGGTTTTTTGATGACTACCATCCATGCACAAGTTATTATTGGTGGAAGAATTGGGGGAGGTTATAGCTATGGTCATTATCGTGTTATCCGAAGACCAGCACCTGTTTCGAGACGTGTAGTAAAGCAAGCCCCATACAACCCGGTTGTATATGTTTCTGTGGGATATGGTTTTCCCAATCTGGATGCTAACCAATTTTCGGAATATTACGGATTATACAAAGGCTCTGCCACACAAAGAGGACCGGTAACTGCATCTATCGATTACAGATATAGTCGCTATGCCAGCATTGGCCTATTGGCTACTTATGGAAAAGTGAGTGTACCCTACAACAATTACTATAACAACTACCAAGGAAGCACAAGCCTTGAGAATTGGTCGGTGATGGCGAACTTTATGCAATATTCACCGCTTAGTCAAACTGCCACATTGTATTTCAGAGAAGCAATAGGTGTTAATATAGGTAGTGCTGTTTCTACTGGTAGTGTTGCTCCTATCGAGCCAAATACGTTTGCCTATCAGTTAGGTGTAGGTGCCAAATTCGAAATCTCTAAGAATACTGCCTTCTTCGCAGAAGCTGGTTATGGAAAGTATATTCTTCATGGAGGACTATCGTTTAGTTTCAAATAAGCCAATTATTCTACTGGAAATATAAAAAAAGGGCTAATCATTTTAATATTGATTAGCCCTTCTCTTCTTTATCTAACTTGTCTTTCTTTCTGCTTCTTTGAGCCTTAGCGTCTTTGTGGCAGAATACTTTACTACTTAATATCCTCTCACATTCTTTCCTTCCATATAGTTTAAGAAGGCTTTATTACAAACCCTGTTGCCACCAGGTGTAGGATAATTGCCCGTAAAATACCAATCCCCTGTATTGGTCGGACAGCTTTCATGTAAATCTTCAATCGTTTGGTAAACCACTTCTACAGGGAAGTTAATCCCTTCAGGTGTAATGAGTTGTGCTATCTTGTCGGATATTTCTTCAGGTGTAAATGGTTTATAGATATATCGAACAATGTTTTCTGTATGTAATTGGTTGTTTCGTTCCAGCTCAAGTATTTTCTCTTGTGCATCCGTCAATACCGATTCCATTCCTCTCTCAATCAATAAGGCAATGGCAGCTCGAAAGGCAATAAAGTCACCCATCTTACTCATATCAATTCCATAGCAATCAGGATAACGTATTTGTGGCGCAGATGAAACCACAATAATCTTTTTTGGTTTCAATCTGGCTAGCATACGTACAATACTTTCCTTTAGGGTAGTACCTCGTACAATGCTATCATCAATAACAATTAGGGTGTCTTCGTGGTTGCGTACCGTACCATAAGTAATGTCGTACACGTGTTGTACCATTTCATTACGGCTACTATCTTCGGTGATAAAAGTCCTGATTTTTACATCCTTTATCGCAATCTTCTCCTGACGAATTTTACGGGTAATCATTTCCTGTAACTTCTCTTCATCAAAGTCATTACCCCAGCTTAATATTCTTTTTACTTTAATCTGATTCAGGTAATCTTCCATACCCTTAACTAAACCATAAAACGCAACTTCAGCTGTATTGGGTATATAGGAAAAGATACTGTTCTTCAAATCATAATTAATTCTTTCCAATATCCTTTTGCTCAGATGATAGCCAAGCGCAATCCTTTCTCTGTATATCTTTTCATCACTACCCCTACTAAAATAGATTCTTTCAAAGCTGCAAGCCCTTCTTTCTTTGGCAGGAACTACCTGACGGATACTAAAATTACCCTTGTTGTCCACTATCAATGCATTGCCCGGCATCAATTCTTCAACTTCATTCTCACCCACATTGAAGGTTGTACGTATACTTGCCCTTTCACTTGCAGCAACAATCACCTCATCATTAATATAGTAATAGGCAGGACGAATACCATGTGCATCTCTAAAAATAAAGCTATGACCATTACCAACCAAACCACCTACCGTAAAACCGCCATCAAACATTGGGATTGCTTGCTGAAGTACGTCAACAAGGTTGGCATTATCGGGATTGTGTTCATCAGCTTTTACAAGGAAGTGATGTATTACTTCCATCATAGCAGCCAAGTCACTTTGCTTTTGGAAGTCGCCCGGATTAATGCCCAATTGCTCATACAACTCATCGGTATTTACCAGATTGAAGTTCCCTGCTAATGCAATGTTTCTTCCTGGTTGTATATCGCGTTTAATGAAGGGGTGGCAAAAATCTACACTGTTTCTCCCTTGTGTCCCATAGCGCAGATGACCCATCAAGATCTCTCCTAAATAAGGAACATGACCTTTCAGTAATCCGGGATGTTTTAAAATGTCTTTCTGGTATTTTACCAGTTCCTGAAGCTCTGCATTTACCTTGCTAAAAATATCTACGATGGGTTGTTTTTCATTACTTCTAAGTCTGGAAAGAAAAGGATAGCCTGGTTCTACATCTAGTTTTACTGCGGCAATACCCGCACCATCCTGACCCCGATTATGTTGTTTCTCCATCAACAAGTACAGCTTGTTCAAGCCATACATCACCGTTCCGTGTTGTTGTAGGTAATAAGAAAATGGTTTACGAAGCCTTATATAAGCAAGACCACATTCATGTTTTATTTCATCACTCATTGCTAGGGAAGTATTGTTTTCGGTACCTTATCAACGCGTACCGACTCAGAAAGCTGCAAATATCGGTTTAAAAGTTGGGAGCTAAACCCATCTTAACAAAAAACCATCAATCTCGAAAAGTTTGTTGTATCCTTGCTTGTCACTAATCACTAACCACTAATAACTAATCACTACTGCCTCCCTATATATCTTCTGCACCAACCCTTGCAACACTTTTCCAGGACCCACTTCCGTAAAATTAATCGCCCCATCTGCCACCATTGCTTCTACCGATTGTGTCCAACGTACTGCACCTGTCAATTGCGCTTCCAGGTTTTGTTTTATCTCCATTGGGTCAGTCACTGCTTTCGCAACAACATTCTGATAAACCGGACAAGTCGGTGTATTAAAAGTGGTTGCTGCAATGGCTGCTGACAGTTCTTCTTTGGCACTCGCCATCAACGGACTATGGAAAGCACCGCCTACAGGCAAAACCAATGCACGCTTTGCGCCAGCGTCTTTCAGTCTTTCGCAAGCAATGTTTATTCCGGCTACAGTGCCACTAATCACCAGTTGTCCGGGACAGTTATAGTTGGCAGGTACAACTGTTTCACCCGTTTCGGTATCTATTTCATCGCAAATTCTTTCCACTATTCCGTCTGCCAATGCCAATATTGCTGCCATTGTGCCCGGAGTTTCTTCACAGGCTTTCTGCATCGCATTTGCACGGATGCTCACCAGTTTCAAAGCGTCTTCAAAGCTCAATGTGTTGTTTGCCACCAATGCCGAAAACTCGCCCAGAGAGTGTCCAGCCACCATATCAGGCTTGGCATCAGACAATGTTTTGTAAGCAATTACCGAGTGAATAAAGATGGCAGGCTGCGTCACATTAGTCTGTTTCAACTGCTCATCAGTCCCCTCAAACATAATGTCGCTGATTCTGAAACCCAGTATTTCATTCGCCTTTTCAAACAGTTCTTTAGCTGTTTCATTACTGTCATACAGGCTTTTGCCCATCCCACTAAACTGCGATCCCTGTCCCGGAAATATGAATGCGTGTTTACTCATGTTAGTTCATTTTAGGCAGCAAATCTAATCAGTTATGAGTTATGAATGATGAGTTATGAGTTAAATTCGCTTGCTTGTACTCATAACTCATCATTCATAACTCATAACTAGTTTGGGCGTGCCCCGCAAGCACGGGTCGGTCTTTTCGTTCCAATCTTTTTGCCCAGGGCAGCAAAAAGGATTTCCACTGCAATACCTCACGCAACCATTCAAACACCCAACTATTAGTAAGGTTTCGCTTAAAGCGAAGCCTTACTTCCAAACATCACTCGGTTGATGCCAAACATCGCTCGGTTGGTGCCAAACATCACTCGGTTGATGCCGAACATCGCTCGGCTGGTGCCAAACATCACTCGGTTGATGCCGAACATCGCTCGGTTGCTACCAAATATCACTCGGTTGATGCCGAACATCGCTCGGTTGCTACCAAACATCACTCCACTAACCACTAACCACTATTCACTCCCTAACTTCTTTTATAATGTATATAATCCGAGACAATCGGTTGCAAGCCACTCTCCTTAAAGTCACTGGCAATCTGCCCCCTATGATAAGTTGAGTGGTTGATGATATGAAACAAAATATCCCCAACGGTATTACTAAAAGGCTCCCCCTTAAAATTCGAATACTGGATGATCGTACTCAACTCGAGGGTATTCAGAATATGATTGGTTGTCTCAAAGTTCTTTTCCTCCATCTCCAGATACGTTTCTGGCAAGTGTAAATCCCAAGGCAAAAAGGCATTCTTCTTTTGCAGAATCCGGCTATTCCATATTTCGTGGGCATTCAGAATATGGTTAAACAACCTGATCGACTTCTCAGAGGTTTTCTTCGGATTTTCAATAAAAGTCTTTGCCAATTGCCCGTTGATATGATTGTTGTATTCAAACAACCCTTCATAAAATGCTTTCATAATTACTGTTTAATTGTGACTAATCTTTCTAACATTTAGTTAGGATTTATCTTGTAAAATTCATACTTATCTAGCAATACCATCTGCGTCTTTGCTTCATCAGCTTTCTTTGATTTAGTAAACTCAAAGTGAATAGTAGACTTAATTGGTTTGTCTAACATGATCTTTTTTATTTGACCACCTTCAATTACCCATAAATTAGTCGCAGTACCTGCAAATGAGCTTCTTTCAATATTACCTCCCACCTTTTCCAAAGTATATTCAACAGTTACTTCTACTTCATTTCTCACCACTTTATACTTACCACACAAGCTCACAACTCTACTTAACCCATAATAACCATTGGTATTAAATTTAAATGTGCCATCTACTTTAAATTCATAAGTATTGAAGTATGAATCAGTGATTTCAGGGCTACCCTCTTGCCATAAACCAATAATACTTTGAGAATTGGCGTAGTTTACTGTTATTAGAAACAGTGTGATTAAAAGTATCTTCATATACGTGTTTTTCTATCGATTAGAAAACCAAAGATAAGTTCCCAGTATGATTATTATCTCCCAATAATTTCCTACATTTATTCTTTAAATCACATCTATCAAACCAATACAACTCTTTTCCGTTAATTCATTTTATCACAATAATTAAAACATCCATTATGCAAATAGGCGTTCCAAAAGAGATAAAAAACAACGAAAACAGGATAGCAATTACACCTGCTGGTGTCGTGCAACTGACAAAAGCACATCATTTAGTCTTCATAGAACAAGGTGCAGGATTAGGTTCTGGTTTTACCGATAAAGAATATACCGATGCCGGGGCAACAATAGTAGCCACTGCCGCCGAAGCTTGGGCAAAAGAAATGGTGATGAAAGTGAAAGAGCCCATCCCATCAGAATATGGCTACTTCCGAGAAGGACTCATCCTGTTTACTTACCTCCATCTTGCCCCCGAACCCGAACTTACCGAAGCATTATTGGCAAAGAAAGTGGTAGGTATTGCTTATGAAACCGTGCGTACTGCCAATGGTGCATTGCCTTTGTTGACGCCCATGAGCGAGGTGGCTGGAAGGATGGCGACCCAGATTGGTGCGCAGTTTCTGGAGAAAGTACACGGTGGAAAAGGCATTTTATTGGGTGGTGTGCCGGGTGTAAAAACTGGTAAAGTCGCCATAATAGGAGGGGGCATTGCAGGAACTAATGCTGCTAAGATTGCTTTGGGATTGGGCGCCCACGTAACCATATTAGATATTAGTTTGGATAGATTACGAGAATTGGATGACCTTTTTGATGGACGTGTTGCCACGCTTGCTTCCACTACCTACAACATAGCGCAGGCAGTAAAAGAATCTGATTTAGTAATTGGTGCCGTATTGATACCCGGTGCAAAAGCTCCCAAACTAGTTACCGAAGCAATGATTGCTTCTATGGAACCAGGTTCTGTGGTGGTGGATGTTGCCATAGACCAAGGGGGTATCTTCGAAACAACCGATCGCATTACCACACACGACAATCCCGTTTACATCAAGCATGGTGTGGTGCATTATGCTGTTGCCAATATGCCCGGGGCGGTTCCGCGTACATCTACCATTGCACTCACCAATGCGACATTGCCGTATGCGTTACAAATAGCGAATAAAGGCTACAAACAAGCTTGTCTGGATAACGAGGAACTATTGAAAGGACTCAATACACTGGATGGATTTGTAACCTATGAAGCTGTTGCAACCGCACAGGGATTGACCTACAAAAGCGCAAAAGATGTTTTAGAATAAGAATAACATCAAGGCAAAACCTCACTCCTCATGGTTTGACCGCCAAACCATGAGGAGTGAGGTTCAAAGCATGTAGAGTGGTTTCTTTTCCTTGTAAAATAATTGAACAGTTAGTATGAAAGCCCTCAAAGCAATTGTTTTAAGGGCTTTTCTATTATAACTTACAAAAACCAATTCTATATTAGAGTATTCATTAGGGAATAATAGGATAGTTTAAAACTAATTGCTTCTTTAAATGGCAAAAAAAGCAGTATGGTTTTAATGGTTTTAGAATCTTTGCAGCTAAAATAAAAATAATGATTGAATTAGGAAAAGGACAAAAAGAACAGAGTCAATATTTTTCTGTTAAGATGCTAACTGAATTGGAAAAATTAAATAAGTATCAAGAAAAAACAAAATATAAACCATTATATCTCGATAATAATTCCTTCAATAAAGTTAAGTATCTCCTCTTTGCACCGAAGGATATGTCATACGAATTTATTGAATGGCAATTAAACCCAGTTCTAATTGAAGGGAAAAAAATTGGTTTGTTTGAAGAACGTTTTTACAATAAAGTAAATTTTGAAGAGAAAGATACAGAATTTAAGTATTGGGCTGTATTAGAAAGTGGCGCCATAAGGTCAATCACAAATGAAGAAATTGAAGCGATATTATTGTAAAGGATACGAAATGCTATCCAAACAAATTACTCCAAGGTCTTTTCCTTCCCGTAACTTCATAATTCATAGTTCATAACTCATAACTGCTTCTTTATCTTTACCGCCTAGATATTTCGTGCAGGTATGAATTTGAATGTGTTGTTAGAGCAATATCAAGACTCCCCCCCCATTTTACAATTGGCGGACAGGCTGTTATTTGCCGATCCCCAACAAATATTTCTCGATAACTTACAAGGCAGTAGCGCAGAGTTTGTGGTGGGTAGTGTATTTAGTCACCCGAAAACGCAGGGCCTGAATCACCTGATTGTATTGACCGATGCCGAGGAAGCTGCCTATTTCCATAATACACTGGAGAACCTGACAAGTGCCTTGGACTTGTTTTATTTCCCTTCTTCGTTCAAGACAAAAAAGAATTTCAGGGTACTCAATTCATCCCATGTGATGCTGCGCACCGAAGCTCTGACCAAGCTGGCGAATGGTGGCAATAAGAAAATAATTGTTACCTATCCCGAAGCATTGTTTGAGAAAGTGGTGCTACCAAAGACGTTGAGTGGCAACATCATCCTGATAAAAGCAAACGACACCATTAACTTAGATGGATTGATGGAGTTGTTTGTACTGTACGGTTTTGAACGGACAGACTTTGTGTACGAACCAGGTCAGTTTGCTTTGAGAGGTGGAATATTAGATATATATTCCTTCGGGAACGAGAAACCTTATCGGGTGGAATTGTTTGGGAACGAGGTGGATAGCATACGGATCTTCGACCCCGAAACACAGTTAAGCGAACGGAAGGTATTGCAGGTTAGCATCATCCCTAATGTAGAAACGCAGTTCGAAACGGGGGATAAGGTTTCGCTGTTAGAGTTTCTTCCAGAGAATGTTGTTGTATGGCTAAAGGATTGGGACGTAATAAAAGGTATTATTGAAGAGACAGAGTTGGATTTGGGTTTGTTTTTAGAAAAGTTCAATTCGGAAAAGGAAGCAAAAGAACTAGCTATTCAGAACAGACATCCCAAAGCAAAAGTTCCTGTTGAGGATGAAGAAGAGGATGACACCAAGATATTAAAGGAGGTGAAGCTGGAGGACTTTACGCCTGTTGCGACAACGGAAAGGCAGTTGCTGTCGCGTCATATCGTTGAATTTGGGCGGTTACAACATTTTGGGTCACAACTAGCGACTTCCGTTTCCCGTTTCCCGATTACTTTCTCTACCAAGTCCCAACCATCCTTTAATCGTCAGTTCAATTTATTGATTGAGGATTTAACGAAGCATGAATCCAATGGATATGCCATCTTCATCTTTGCAGAACAGGCAAAGCAGTTAGAAAGGCTTCATAGTATTTTTAAAGACCTCAATACAGAGATAAACTTTGTTCCTGTTGCCACTTCCATTCACGAAGGTTTTATAGATGATAACCTGAAAGTGGTGTGCTATACGGATCATCAGATATTTCAACGGTATCATAAATATAAGGTTAAGCAGGCATATAATAAGAACAAAGCATTGACTTTAAAGACCCTTCGTGACCTTCAACCAGGTGATTTTGTAACACATATAGATCATGGTGTTGGTACTTATAGTGGTTTACAGAAGATTGAAGTGAATGGACGATTGCAGGAGGCAGTACGGATTATTTATAAGGATAGCGACATCTTGTATGTAAATATCAATTCGCTTCATAAGATTTCTAAATACACGGGTAAGGAAGGTACAGTGCCCAAGGTGAATAAACTAGGCAGTGATGTATGGAGTAAGTTGAAGGAAAAGACCAAGATTAAGGTGAAGGAAATAGCCTTCGACCTGATTAAACTATATGCCGAACGTAAGGCACAGCAAGGGTTTGCCTTTGCCCCTGATACTTATATGCAAACGGAGTTAGAGGCGAGTTTTATGTATGAAGACACGCCCGACCAAGCCAAAGCCGTTGCCGATGTGAAGAAGGATATGGAAAGTACAAGCCCTATGGACAGGCTTGTTTGTGGCGATGTGGGCTTTGGCAAAACAGAAGTTGCTATCCGTGCGGCTTTTAAAAGTGTAATTGATGGCAAACAGGCTGCTGTGTTGGTGCCAACAACTATTCTTGCTTTTCAGCATTATAAAACATTCAAGGAACGGTTGAAGGATTTTCCGGTTACGGTGGATTATGTGAACAGGTTTAAGTCGGCAAAGGAAAAGAAAGAGACGCTGGAGAGATTAGCTGCAGGAAAGATAGACATCATCATTGGTACGCACGGGTTGTTGGGCAAAGAGGTACAGTTTAAAGACCTTGGGATGATGATAATAGATGAGGAACAGAAGTTTGGCGTAGGACATAAGGAGAAATTGAAGACACTCAAAACTAGTGTGGATTGTTTAACACTTACTGCCACTCCGATACCAAGAACACTGCATTTTAGTTTAATGGGTGCCAGAGACTTAAGTATTATCAATACGCCGCCGCCCAATCGTCAGCCGATACAAACAGAGATTCAGGTATTTAATGATGAGTTTATTCGCGAAGCCATTTACTTTGAAACAAACCGTGGTGGTCAGGTCTTCTTTATTCATAATCGGGTACAAGGGTTGGGGGAAATGGCTGCATTAATTCAGGCACAGTGTCCCGACATCAGTATTGGTTTTGCACATGGGCAATTGGAAGGTCATGAACTGGAAGAACGAATTATGGACTTTATCGACCGTAAGTATGATGTATTGGTTTGTACAAACATTGTAGAAAGCGGGGTGGATATTGCCAATGTAAATACGATTATCATCAATAATGCGCACCAGTTTGGCTTGAGCGACTTGCATCAATTGCGTGGTCGTGTAGGAAGAAGCAATAAAAAAGCATTCTGTTATTTGTTGGCGCCACCAATGAGTACGCTGCCTAGTGATAGCCGCAAAAGACTGCAAACATTGGAACAGTTCAGTGATTTGGGAAGTGGATTCCAGATTGCCATGCGCGACCTTGATATTCGTGGGGCTGGTAATTTATTAGGTGGTGAACAGAGTGGTTTTATGGCTGAGATAGGCTTTGAGATGTATCAAAAAATATTGGAAGAAGCCGTGAAAGAATTAAAACGTACTTCTTTTAAAGAATTATTTAAGGATGAGATTGCCAAGCAAGACGATTTTGTTAGTGATTGTACCATTGATACCGACTTAGAAATTCTATTACCTGATAGTTATGTAGAGAGTATTACCGAGCGTTTATCGTTATATACCCGTTTGGATAACTGTGAAAATGAAGAAGAACTACTTGCCTTCCATACAGAACTGATAGATCGTTTTGGCCCGATACCCGAGCAGGTAGAAGACTTGTTTACCACAGTCAGATGCCGTTGGGCAGGGGTAACTCTTGGTTTCGAGAAGATGAGCCTGAAGGAGAATATTATGCGTTGTTACTTTATCAATAAAAACGACTCCCCTTATTTTGAATCTGAACTCTTCAAGAATATATTGGGTTACTTACAAACCGGTACAAACAAAGCAAAGCTTAAACAAGCTGGCAAGAACTTCCTTTTGGTAGTGGATGACATTAAAAATATGGAAGCGATGCTGCGGTTTTTGACTTTGATGATGAAAGGGGTGATACAGTAATACTACAGGTATGCTTTTAAAACTTCTTTACTCTTCTACATACACCCGTTTCACCCGCTGACTAATACCCGTCATTACCTCATAAGGGATTGTTTCAGACCATTTTGCTATTTGTTGAATAGGTAAATTAGTCCCAAACAGTTCTACCGAGTCGCCCTCTTTTACGTTTGGTATATCGGTAATGTCTATCATCAGCATATCCATACAAACAGTGCCTACAACAGGGGCTAATTGTCCATTGATAAAAAGACTACCCACTCCATTGCCTAATCTTCTGCTGTAACCATCTGCATAACCTATACGAATGGTGGCAATAACGCTATCCCTTTTCAAAACTCCCCTGCGATTATAGCTTACGGTTTCTCCTGCTTTTACGTTTCTTATCTGTGCAATAGTACTTTTCAGGGTGGCAACAGGTATCAGGCTTATCTCGTTGCCATCTGCGCTATCCACACCGTATAAACCAATACCAAGCCGTACCATATCGTATTGTAAATGGGGATGTCTGAAGATACCTGACGAATTGGCGAGGTGTTTTATAAAAGTATAGTTCAAATGGGTTTGTAAAACATCCACAGCCGTCTCAAAAAGGGAGGCCTGCTGTTGGGTAAAGTCGTCGAATTCGGCAGATTCGCTACCTACTAAATGACTAAATACACTTTTCACCAACATGGTGTTGTGCTTTGATAGTTGCTTGCCCAATGCTGCCACCTCTTCGACATCAAAGCCCAACCTGTTCATTCCGGTATTCAGTTTGATGTGAACCGGGAACTTGGTGATGCCTTGTTTTAGTAAATATTCGTGTAAAGTATGGTAAATAGAGAACGAATAAATTTCTGGCTCGAGGGTATGTTCTAATAAAGCGTCAAAGCCTGCTTCATCCACATTCATCACCATTATCGGAAGGGTGATGCCGCCCAAACGGAGTTCAACGCCTTCGTCTGCATAGGCAACAGCCAGATAATCTACTTTATAAAACTGTAATAAGCGG
This sequence comes from Chitinophagaceae bacterium, assembly GCA_947452925.1. Classification (GTDB taxonomy): domain Bacteria; phylum Bacteroidota; class Bacteroidia; order Chitinophagales; family Chitinophagaceae; genus Parasediminibacterium. The sequence continues at coordinate 18,068 of CANGFK010000010.1, forward strand.
GCTACTTCCACACTTCCGCTACCATAACTAAACGCTTTTACCATTGCCATCAGCTTGGTAGTTGGTAAAAGCTTTTGTTGATATTCTTTCAGATTGTGAACCATGGCAGTAAGGTTTATTTCCATTACTGTCTGATGCACTTTTTGCTCTAGCCAATTGTTTATACGTTCAAAAGAAAAGATACGCGCCCCTTTCAGCAAGATAAATTCGTTATGAAACTTCCTTTCAGCCAATGCTTTGCCGGTATATTCACTTAAAAAGAGATCGGTGGTTACGTAGAAACTTTTTTCGGGCACAGCCTCATCAAAAACAGCTTGATACTGGGTAATAGATTTTCCAATACCTATCAACCGATTAATATTTCTTTGCTCCAGTTCATTTGCCACCAAGTGATAGAGCACTTCCTCGTGCATTCCAGATTGTGGAATATCCGAAAGGATAACGGTTGTGGGATTGTTACCCGCTTGCTGCTGCAAATAATCTAAAGCAATGCTTAAAGAAGACAAGTCGTTGCTGTAACTATCATTTAAAACGTGGCAGTTGTTGATTCCTTTCTTCAATTGCAAGCGCATCTCCAATGGTTGCAGTTGCGAAATGCGTTCTTGAATGGTTGCAAACGGAACTTCCAGCAGAAACAGCGTACAGATACAGGTGATGGCATTATCCAAAGAAGCCTTATCTGTAAAAGGAATAGAAATAGAATAGTTTGTACTGTTGTAGGTAAAGAAAACCTGCGTAGCCTGCTCATTTTTCATTTCAGCCAATACCTTCAGTGTAGCATTTGTTTCTCTGCTCCAAGAAAATAAGGCTATGTTTTGCTGAAAAAGGCTGGTTTTAATTTCCTCAATATCCATGTGGTCATCAATCGATTCTCGACAATAGATAAGGTGTTTGCAAAGAGAAAACAACTGCATCTTCTCTAGTATCTTCTGTTTGGTGTCTACAAACCCACCATTATGGGCTTCACCAATACTGGTTAAAATACCAATTGTTGGTTGAATTACACCTGCAAGAGCGGGCATTTCGCGCGAAGTAGAGATGCCCGCTTCGAAAATGGCAAGGGTATGTTCGGCAGTCATCTGCCACACACTTAACGGAACGCCTATCTGCGAGTTGTAACTACGTGGACTACGAACAATATTATAATCGGGGTTTAGTAGCTGGTATAACCATTCTTTTACAATCGTTTTTCCATTGCTTCCGGTGATGCCAATTACGGGATAATCAAATCCGGCGCGATGGATAGCCGCTAATATCTGTAAAGCCTTTAATGAACTAGGCACCAGAAAAAAATCGGCACCTATATAATGGGTGGTATCCACCCGTCGGCTTATTACAAAATGGCGAACCCCTTTTTCGTATGCTTCTTTAATGTATTCGTGCCCATCTTTTCTTACCCCATGAAGGGCAAAGAATAAAGATGTTTTAGGAAAAATAACTTTACGACTATCTACTACCAGATGCTCAATGGAAGAAGAGAGGGAAGTGGGGATTCCTTCTTTAATATTATCTAAATTTTCTTCAGGCATAAGTCGTAAATCAAAAGTGGTATTAAGTACTAAGTATTAGGTTTTAAGTAAGCATTTTCTCAAACTTCAAACTTATTACTTAATACCTACAACTTATAATGCGTATTTTCTTTTTCGGATCCATTGCAAAATCATTCCAATCAATATCAGCAAAGCGATGGGAGCAACAATATTTATAAATTGCCATTCCGTTCGCTCGGCTTCTACTTTTTTCTTATCCAATAACCGCAAGGTGAACTCTTTGTTGCGGGTTTGGAAGATTCCATTATTACTAACCAGATAATCGACGCAATTTAATAAAAACTCTCTGTTTGCAAATCGATAACTGTCAAATGGAAGCTCGCCCATCGATAAAGGCCCGGTAGTTTCTGAAATGGCATTTGTGACCATATCTGCATCAGACATCACTATCTGTTTGCTTTCTAAATTACCAGATGCTAAAAAAGGTTTACCAGTTGCTTTTTCAACAGAATCGGTGACAATATTGGTTAATCTGTTGGCAAATAAGGACTTAAACTTCCCTTCCAATAACACTGCTACAGGCACATAACTCCGGGTAAAACTTCTGAAATCTTCCTCAGTTTTCACACTGTTTACGCTTACCAAAGCTGGCGAACCCAACACACGGCTATTGGTATCGCTTGCCAAGAGGATTGTTTTATTAATTCCTTCTGCCCTTACGGTGTCTATGCTAGACGGGAAGATGGGCAATACTTTATCCAGATTTTTGGAGATAGGGTTATTGTTTACGGAGGATAGCAAAGGGTAATAGGGCCAAGGCACCCGTTGCATCCTAGGACTTTTGTCGGGGTTGTAACCAACCACCAACGGTAGCTTGGCACAGTTTAAATCCTGCAATAAATCGCCATTGATGCGAACACCATATCTAAACAAAATATCATCAACATTTACTCCTCGGTCGTAAGCCACATAGTCCGATTTGCTGCGCAAGAGGCTGTCCAATTCGGCGTGCAGCTTATCAATACACCAAATAATCTTCCCTCCATTCATCACGTACTGATCGAGCTTTAGCTTGTCCTCATCGCTAAAAGGGGTCGTTGGTTTTACAATTAGTAAGGCATTTATCTTAGAAGCATCGGGATAGGCCGCTTTCAAATCGAAAATACCCAATTTATATTCAGTCCGAAGGCTTTCTCCCAAATCATTCACGGTTTTATCTATCGGTTCGCCATTGCCAATGGTATATGCAATAACCGGAACGGTGGTGCGCGTGAGTTTATCGATGGCATTGGCAAACTTAAACTCCAGCAACGCTTCGGCAGAATTGCGGGTAGCTTCCACATCTTCTTGTGGGAGGTCATTTATTACATTGTATTGCTTATAAACTTTCTTACTGCTACGCAAATCAACCGCAATTGGTCGCTTGTCTTTATAGCTTACCAAGGCAGCAGGAATAATGAGTTGATTGGTTTCTTTTTCGTTGCTTTTTTCGGAAACCTCACTTCTTTCAAACACCACACCCAAGCGAGCAAGACTATCATAGAGCATTCCTTTTGTGGTATCATCCTTTAAATCGTCACCGGGTTTCTCGAAACTGACAACTATTTTATTATTAGAAACCTGCTTCATCTCCTCCAGAAAATCTTTGGTGGCAAGGCTTAGTTTTTTATAATCGGCAGGTAAATCGCCCGTTAAAAAAACCTGCACTTTTACCACATCATCTACCTGGTTAAACAATTTTTTGGTAGACGAATTGATGCTAAAACGCTTCTCGGCAGTGAGATCTATCCGATAATCGAAAAAAGAGGACGTATACACCAAGGCGATGAACAAAGCAGTTAATATTGCCCAACTATATTTATAATTCAGTAGTCTACTCATTGTCTTTTTATATGTAAAAATCCATTTCAGTTTCGCAGTTATTCGCTCACTGCAAGCAGTTAATCAATTACTGCTAACAGTTAAGGGCTCACTGCATGCAGTTAAAACTTCACTGTTAGCAGTTGTTCCGTTACTGTATGCAGTTAATGGTCTACTGCATACCGTTAATCATTAACTGCTATCCGCCAATCAATTACGGTGAATCGTAATCAGTTGACGGCGTACTTATTTCGTTCAATTTTCATCTATAAACCACCGACAGTGAACGGTAATCGATAAACTGAAAACGGTATGCGCTCAACGGTAAACGTTTTATCATCATTTCCGACTAATATTTCGTTGGGTAATGAACAGAAACAATAAAATTAATCCCACAAAATAAATAATATCCTTCAAATCTACCACCCCTCTACTAATGCTACGGTAGTGTGCATGGATGCCTATCATGTCTATATAGTAATCGGCACCCGCCTTAAAAACAGGCAGTTTACTAATGGCATCAAAGCCATTATATAGCAAAAAACACACAAAAGCACCTGCAATAAACGCCACCACCGTGTTGTTGGTAAAGCTACTGGCACAGATGCCCACCGCAGTATACACCGCGCCAAGTGCCACCAAACCAAAATAACTGCCCATAGTGGCACCTACATCTATACCGCCAATACTACTAAGCTGCTGGATGGAAACGGCGTAAATAACCGTAGGCACCAACGTTGCTACCACTATCAGCAACGCCCCAAAGAACTTGCCGCCCACTATTTGGGAAGGCTTCAGGGGAAGGGTTTTAAGAATTTCGAAGGTGCCACTTTTATATTCTTCGGCAATACTACGCATCGTGATAGTAGGAACGAGAAACAACAAGATAAAGGGAGCGGTGGTGAAGAAACTGCCCAAAGAGGCATAGCCAAAGTCTAGCACGTTGCTATCGGGAAACACAAAAAGCAGGAGACCATTCAGCAACAAAAAAACAATAATGGCGAGGTAACCGGTGAGGCTACTAAAAAACTGCTGCCATTCTTTTTTACAGATAATCCACATGCGCCAAAAATATGTTTTTAAAGTTTGCCACAAAGGCAGAAAGGCACAAAGAAGCACAAAGATTTGCCAATTAGATAGAAAGGATAGAAAATATTTTGATTTTCTATCCTTACAATTTCTTTCTTAGTGCTTCTTTCTGCCTTTGGGTCTTAGTGGCAGAGGCTATCCATTCGTAGTAAAACCAGGGTACAGCGTCATGCCGCCATCCACAAACAAAGAAATGCCATTTATATAGTCGCTGTCGTCGCTTGCCAACCAAACGGCGGCATTACCAATATCTTCGGGCTGACCAATTCTTTTATATGGTATAAGGGTTAACAAGCTTTCCAATGCCTCGGGTGTTTCCCAAGCACTGCGGTTGATAGGCGTTTGAATGGCACCCGGACAAATACTATTGATGCGGATTTTCTTGTGCGCAAACTCCTGCGAAAGACTTTTCATCAACAACATCATCCCTCCTTTACTTGCGGCATAGTTGGCATGACCCGCCCATGGTATTACTTCGTGCACACTACTCATACAGATAATTTTACCCGCTGCTTTAGACTTGGCAGGATCAATACCCCTTCTTAAAAATTCTTTAACAGCTTCTCTGGCGCATAAAAACAAGCCGGTAAGGTTGATGCCCATCACCAGATTCCACTGGTCTAAAGTCATGGTTTCGAAAGGGGAATCTTTTTGGATGCCTGCATTATTCACCAAAATATCAACGGTGCCAAATTCGGCAACGGTACTAGCAAACATCTGTTGCACATCGGCTTCTTTGCTCACATCGCATTGGATGGAAATGGCTCTGCCACCTTTGGTACTTATTTCGGTAACCACGGCTTCGGCAGCATCTTTATTAGCAGCTACCGGATAATTAACCACCACAATTGCACCTTCGGCAGCTAACGATTTTGCTACGCCAGCACCAATTCCACTGCTTGCACCAGTAACAATAGCTACTTGGTTGATTAACTTTTTGCTCATTTTAGGTTGTTTTATTTAATGATGAATGTGATTTCTAAGTCGTTAAAAATAGAGGATAAAGGCAAGAAAAGGAGCTATTATTAACGAATTTGTTATTTTTTAAAATATTTTTTTCAAAAACCCAACCTTTTACTTTCGAAAAAGCGTAATGCTTAGTGGAATATTGTTTTTTAAAACTGATTTATGAGAAAAATTGGGTTTTGCCTGTTCGTTAGCCTTTTTGCATGCGTGTTTTCCCAAGCACAGTATGTAAATATTGCTGATAGCAATTTTAGGGCATTACTCATTAAGGTCTATCCTTCTTGTTTTAATGGTTCAGGACAAATGGACACTACTTGTAGGAGCATCACAGCAGAAGATTCTTTATATGTAAATCAGGACTCCATACAAGACTTAAGTGGTGTCCAATATTTTAAAGGTCTAAAACTGTTGGATTGTGAAAACAACCTGCTGAAAGTTTTACCCACTTTGCCTGCTAAATTAAAATACCTCTATTGCAGTAATAACCAACTTACTTCTCTCCCTGTTTTACCTAGCCAGTTATTATCCCTCAACTGCGAAAACAATCAATTAACAGCATTGCCATCATTGCCAGATTCACTGACAAGTATTCTGTGTGCGGAAAATAAGTTACAGAGTTTGCCTACGCTTCCCGATTCATTGAAGACATTGGTCTGTGCTTTCAATCAACTTACAACGTTACCAGTCCTTCCTGCCAAGCTTACTTTGTTGGATTGTGGTAATAATCAGCTAACAAAACTCCCTTTATTGCCAGACAGTCTCCAAAATCTATATTGCTACACCAATCAATTAACGGCTCTGCCGGCACTTGCTAAGAATGTGTATTTGTTGGATTGTGATAGCAATCGACTGACTAGCCTGCCTGATATCTTACCAAATGCATTGAACTATTTAGATGTAAGTACAAACCCCGTTTCTTCAATTCCAATCCTTGATTCCTTGCATCAACTCCAGTACCTGTATTGTGAAGGGGACAGTAATTTGCTATGTCTACCTAGATTGCCCAATAGCTTGGACTCTCTCAATGTTAGCGGTACTGGAGTGAGGTGTATTCCCAACAACGCTGGAAATGACAAAGTTTTTCCGACCGATTTACCTATTTGCAACATCACCAACAACGCAAATCAATGCATTACCTTTCCTGTTATTAAGGGTAAAGTTTTTTATGATAAAAATAGTAATGGTATAAAGGATAAAGATGAGTATTATATTCCCTATGTACCAGTAACATTAAACGATGGAAAAACGGAGCTAACCAACTTTGCAGGACAGTATTCTATAACCACGGCAGATACAGGTAGCTTTTCGTTGAGTGCACTTGCTTCCCCTCTGTTTAAAGTAGTTCCAAGCGTTGTCAATTTTCGGTTTTCTTCATATGAGGAACAATTGACTCTTGCAGATATTGCCATTCAACCCAATGAGGTGAAGGATAGTTTGGCGATTCACATCTATCCTTGGCAAAATGCAATACCTGGAAGAGAATTAGCATATAGTATTGCTTACAGAAACCTTGGTACGAGCAGTAGCTATGATACCATAAGATTTACTTATGATACCAGCAATTTGGTTTTTAAATCAGCCTCCATACCACTTATTGCTAGTGAAGGAAACACAATTGTTTGGTTGGATACACTTAGTGCACAAAGTTTTGGTAATAAGCATTATCGTAGTGGATATAAGTATCCCATTCTTGTTTTCTCCGTTAAACAAACTGTTGACAGAGGTACTACCCTCGCAAGTTTCGCAACTATTAATAATACTTCTACTGCCGATAGCATAAACGTAAAAAGTAGTTATGACCCTAATAACAAACAAGCAACGCCTCAATTGACGACAAAGCAAGTAATAAATGGAGAAGTGATTGATTATTTAATACACTTTCAGAATGTGGGCAATGCTTCTGCAGAAAACATCGTAATAGCAGATACATTGAATATGCTTTTGAATAAGAACTTATTTCAGATGATTGGAAGCAGCCACAGTCCAAATATTGAAATTGACAATAAGAATGGCGTTGTATATTTTCAATTTTTGAATATTAACCTAGAGGATAGTAGCTCGAACCAAGTTAAAAGTAATGGCTTTGTGCATTTTAGGTTGACACCTCAAAAAGGGGATACCACAGGCTGTACTATCTACAATAATGCATCTGTTTACTTTGATTATAATAAACCAGTTCTTACTAATACAGCTAGCACCATAATAGTAAATCCTCCATTACCTGTAAGTATCAGCAATTATCAATTGGAGGAATTTGGGGGCATCAATGTGAAAGTAAAGAATGAATGGAAAACGGCAAATGAATTGAATATAGCCCACTTTGATGTTCAGAGAAGTTTTGATGGTGTTATTTTTTCAACGATAGGAAAGGTTACTGCTAGAGGATATGGCGCGTATAACTATCAGTTCATTGATAATTCTCCATTAGTTGGAATTAGTTACTACAGACTTAAAA
>CANGFK010000011.1 GCA_947452925.1 Chitinophagaceae bacterium
AAAATATTATGGTAAGAGTTGTAGAAAATAGAGTAACGCTTACCGGCACGGTTGAATCATTATACCAAAAAGATGAAGCTGCAAGAATAGCTTGGAATGCCCCTGGAGTTTGGAATGTGGACAATGAGTTAACCATTGAATATGATAGATTAAAATTTTAGAACCAATTACTTACTTAACACTAATTAAAATGGAAATTATCACTCAAATAGTCTGGCTGATTATACTTCCACTGCCGATAGCTTGTATCACCTGGACGGTAACTCAAGAAGAAATATTTAAGGAATTAAAAGGATACTGTAATAACAGTTACAAAAGCAGCACCTCTATTTATAAAAAAAAATTCTTCTATCTGTTCACCTGTGAATACTGTTTCAGCCACTATATAACCTTATTTTTTCTCTTATCAACGGGTTTTAAACTGTTGATTAATAATTGGGTGGGCTTTATAATTTCGGAATTTGCGCTAGTATGGATGGCCAATATGTATATGAGCCTCTACGCCTTTGTAAGACAGGATATAAAACGAGAAAAAACTGAAATCGGGATAATGAACAAAATGACAGAACAATAAAACAAATATCATGAAGAATATAAGAAGAATACTCATAGCAATAGATAATGAATCATCCTCAGAAGAGGTTGCTTCAGGGGCATTGCAGCTTGTTGAGCAACTGCATACAGAAGTTGCCTTTGTGAGTGCTATTGAAATACCAGCTCTTATAAACCAAGCTGATACAATGATACCTAGCTATGGATTTAATGAGAACCTGACATTAGAAATGGAAGTAGAAAACAATTCACATAAAATCTTTGAAAAGTTACACGAGAAGATGATTATTAAAATATTCTTCAATCATAAAGTCACTACTTTCATAGAAGAAGGTACACCTCATGAAGCAATTTTATTGGTAGCTAAAGAATGGAACGCCGATTTGATTGTAGTTGGCACCAATGGTAGAACTGGATTAGCACATCTAGTGATTGGAAGTGTGGCCGAAAAAGTTATCAGACACTCAGAAAAGCCAGTATTTGTAATACCTGTAAAGAAATGATACCTAGAACATTACCTCATACCCATCGTGCAAAAGAAATTTGGCAAAGGTCAGTTTCAAAAACAATTAGCTATGTGTTTCTCGTATTGCTGCTTGATATAACATTTATCTATGCGTTCTCATATCAAATGAATTTCTCTTTTGGCTATTTTGCTATGTGTAATTTTTATGTTGTAACAACCTACTTTTTTCACGAACGTTTTTGGGATGGGGTAACATGGGGAAAATTCATATACAAAAAAGGAAATCAAAAATCAGAACCCATAGTTTCAAAAAATGAATTATCCAATTATGAAGAGACTGTATAGACTCACAGAAAAAGGGTTTGAAAAACTAACCTCAATAGTTAACCTTATTATTGGCAATTCGATTACATTCATCCTTGCATTCTTCATACTGATTTACTGGTTTTGTGGTAAACGATTTAATCAGCATGATCTACATGATAAAATTGGCGACATCATTCTCGGACTTACTTTTTTGACACTATTTGTGATACAAAAATCATTTAATCGATTTGCAGCATCATTACATCTGAAAATTAATGAATTGATTGCCTCTAGTGAAGCGGCAAATAATAAGCTGATAAGTGTTGAGGACAGAACGGAACATGAGATAGCTGAACTTTCTAAGGAGTATGTAGAGTTAATGGAATTAGCAAAGGAGACTAGAGAAGAACCGACAAACAACAAATAAATATTAATCAATTATTTTTTGTGACAACTTTCTGTAATTCAAATCCACTAGAATTAGATTCAAGATTTAATAAGTTTCTTTTTAGCTGTCTTAAATTCTAAAACCTGTGAATTATACAACTTATAGCATCAATTGTATAACGTTTATAGTATCCGAAGCTTCCACCTTTACCGAGTGAAAATTACTTCACAAAATAAAATATATTAAAATGAACACAACTGAATTAGAAGGCAAATGGAACGAACAAAAAGGAAAGCTAAAACAACAATTTGCCCAGCTAACAGACAATGATTTATTGTTTGTTGAGGGCACAAAAGATGAAATGTTAGGAAGACTACAAATCAAGTTGGGAAAATCTAAAGAGGAACTGCACAAAATCATTTCAGACCTCTAACCTCATTTCACCACTTACAAACTCTCACTAATGATTATTAACTCACTTTAAATTAAAGAAGATCATGGAAAGCACTGAAATGGAAAAAGAGAAAGCATTCATCACCGTAGAGATTATTGAATATGTAGCGAATTCTGTAGTCATAAAAACGATTCTGAAAAAGTCTACTGGCAATATTAGTGTGATGTCAGTTGATACTGGCGAAGGGCTAACAGAAAAAACAACTCCTTTCGACACATTTGCACAAGTCATTGATGGAAAAGTAGAACTTGTTATTGGTGAGAATTTGCATTTATTAAATACAGGAGATTCTATCATTATTCCTGCACACACACCCAATCACGTTAAACCAGATGGTAGATTTAAAATGATCTTAACCGTGATTAAAAGCGGTTACGAGTAAAAATTATTGTCTAAACACAACAAATTGATGGAAATGTGGGAATTATAAAACATTGTTCTGGAATTGTATAACGTTAATTGTACCACACGACTCCACCTTTGAAACTTATTAAAATAAAAAAATAAAATGAAAAATTTAGTACTATTATTATGTATTTGCATGGCATCTACATTCGTTACAAATGCACAAACAGAGGACAAAAAATGGTGTATTGGGCTAAATGCCGGTGTTACACAATTTAATGGAGGTCTGGGAAATGATTTTTACAAGACAAACCTTAGTGCAAACGATCTAAACTATATGGGAAGTGTTTCCCTGTCTAGATATTTAAGTAGTCATTTCGATGTAAGTCTTATTGGTTCAAAGGGAAGGGTAGGTTACAAAGGCTCTAAAGGTTCATTTACAAGTGGATTCTCATCAGCATTGATAGATTTTAGATTTAACTTAATGGGACCAAAATCTTTTATAAGACCCTATGTATTTATTGGCGGAGGGGCAATGCTATTTGATAAAAACTTAGCCATTTCAAACAAAACTGTCGATTACATAGCTCCTGATGGGGGCATAGGTATTAAAATCAGACTTAGCCCCTATGTTGCATTTAAAGTACAAGAGACCTATCTATACTCGAACAATAATAAAAGAGATGGGGTCACTTTCTCTAGCAACGACGCCTATCTTTTTCATACAGTTGGCGTAACATTCAACTTTGGCAATACAAAAGATGCAGATAATGATGGCATTTCGGACAGTAGAGACAAATGCCCCAACACGCCGTTGGGTATATTGGTTGACAAAAGAGGATGCCCTTTGGACAGAGACAAAGACGGCTTACCAGACTATCTAGATTCTTGTCCCGATGTTGCTGGTTCAGCAGCACTATATGGTTGTCCTGACAAAGATGGCGACGGCATCGCTGATAAAGATGATAGATGTCCAGACGTAGCAGGGCTTGTATCATTACAGGGTTGCCCAGACAGAGATGGCGATGGAGTCGCCGATATAGACGATCGTTGCCCAGATATTGCTGGCTATATAGGCCTGAAAGGTTGTCCCGATTCTGATGGTGATGGAGTGCCGGATGTTGATGATCAATGTCCTAATACTAAACCTGGTTATAAAGTAGATATTCATGGATGTCCTTTTGATAATGACAATGATGGGGTGGTTAATGAAGAAGATCGTTGCCCCAATCAGGCAGGTCCGACAAGCTTGAAGGGTTGCCCGGATTCTGACGGTGATGGTGTACCAGATATTACTGATCGCTGTCCTGATATAAAGGGTACAATAGAAAACAAAGGTTGCCCAGAAATAAGTAAAGAATCTTTAAAAAGAATTACAGAAATAGGCAGCAAAGTATACTTCGAAAATAATAGCGACAAACTAAAAGTAGCTTCTTTAGTGCAGTTAGATGAGTTAGCAACCATCCTGCACAAATATGAAGCTGCAAACTTGGTTATCGAAGGTTTCACAGATAGTAGAGGAGAAGATGCAACAAATATGGCGCTATCTCAGAAACGTACAGAATCTGTTAAAACATATCTGATGAGTAAGGGAATAATGGAATCCAGGCTTACTGCTACAGGTTTTGGTGAGGCCTCTCCTATTGCAGATAATAAAACCGCAATTGGAAGAGCTAAAAACAGAAGAGTAGAACTTAAGACTTCTTACTGAGGTAAAGATAAAATCTATTAAAAAAAGGTTGTTTTTTGTAAACGGGCTGTTGTTCTCAACAGCCCTATTTTTAACTTTAGTAGAAATCCTGATCACCAGCCAAAAAGTAATGCATTTATCAAAAAGTTTAAATCATTCTAATGATAGCGATAAAAAAAGAAGGTATACTGCTGAATAAAACAGAACTTGGTTTTGAAAACGAAGGTGTACTGAACCCAGCAGTAATCCGTGATGACAATGGTGAAATACACCTTTTTTACAGAGCCGTAGCAAAAGGCAACTACTCAAGCATAGGCTATTGCAAATTAAGTAGCCCTTTGGTTGTAGGCAAAAGAGACGATGTCCCCATTCACTTTCCCCAATGCGATTATGAAACACATGGTGTAGAAGACCCGAGGGTAACCAAAATTGATGACATTTACTATATGACCTACACGGGCTTTGATGGCGTGAATGCATTGGGAGTCTTAGCACTATCCGAAGATTTAATCCATTGGCATCGCTTCGGAATAATAGTTCCTAAAATTCCTTACGCAGAATTCTTGCATCTAGCTTCTGCTAAAGGCATTCTCAACGAAAAATATATCCGATACAATGACCCTGTCCATATATTGGAAAGAGAGGGTAAAAGAATTCTGTTATGGGATAAGAACGTCATTTTCTTCCCTAGAAGAATAAATGGTAAACTACATTTTCTCCATCGTGTAAAACCAGATATTCAATTGGTAAGTGTTTGTGACCTGAAAGAATTGACAAATGAGTTCTGGCAACATTACTTCCTTCACTTACATCAAAACATAGTCTTATCCGCAAAATACGAACACGAAGTAAGTTACATAGGTGGTGGATGTCCTCCAATTGAAACAAAAGAAGGTTGGCTGCTCATTTATCATGGAGTACATGATACCGTTAATGGCTATGTTTATTCAGCTTGTGCAGCACTATTGGATCTTGAAAATCCATTAATTGAAATTGCCAGACTACCCTATCCATTGTTCAAACCAGAAGAAACATGGGAATTAAAAGGTGAAGTAAATAATGTCTGTTTCCCAACAGGGGCCTTAGTTATAGACGACAACCTCTTCATATATTATGGTGCAGCAGACGAACATATTGCCTGCGCTTCCTTAAGCTTGTCTGCGCTATTGCAAGAGCTAATGCTTTATACCAAAAAAGATGAACAATAACCACCTAGCTTTCAGTTCAAAAGAACAACAACCAAATGGCCATCAAAAGCAATGCTCGCCAAATGGCAATAGATCAGATACCGACAATAATATTTTACCAGAAATATTGTTCATCACTTCCTATCCGCCGAGGGAGTGCGGCATTGCAACCTACTCTCAGGATTTAATAAAGGCATTAAATAATAAATTTGGTGATTCTTTCCTCATAAGTATTTGTCCGTTAGAGTCTGACAACGAGAAGCATTATTATACTGACGAAATAAAGTATACACTGAATACAGACATCCCCGATGCATTCTCCATTTTAGCAAAATCTATCAATGAAAACAAGGCCATTCAGATTGTGATGATTCAGCATGAGTTCGGCTTCTTCGAAAAGAAAGAATCTCACTTCAATCAGTTTCTTTCCTCAGTAACTAAACCTATTGTTATTGTTTTTCATACGGTTTTGCCACATCCAAGCGAAGTACTCAAAACACAAGTCAGTCAAATTGTTGGTGTTGCAGAATCTATCATCGTAATGACCAATGCTTCTGCCAATATATTAGTCAATGATTATGCTGTTAAAAGAAAAAAAATTACGGTTATTCCTCATGGTACACACTTAGTGTCTCAATCTGATGTTGATTCATTAAAAAGCAAATACGATGTTTCAGGCAAAAGAATTCTTTCCACTTTCGGGTTGCTTAGCTCTGGTAAAAGCATAGAGACCACATTGGATGCTTTACCAGCTGTTGTAGAGCAGTTTCCAGATGTATTATTCCTGATTATTGGCAAAACACACCCTTCCGTCGTCAAACACGAGGGAGAGAAATACCGGATTATGCTTCAAGAAAAAGTTGCTTCCAAGCATCTTGAACAACATGTGAAATTTATTAATCATTTTGTACCTCTTCCCGAATTGCTAGAATATCTACAGCTCACCGAAATTTATTTGTTCACTTCAAAAGACCGAAACCAAGCAGTTAGTGGCACGTTTTCTTATGCCATCAGCTCGGGCTGCCCTGTTATCTCCACCCCCATTCCTCATGCCCGTGAAGTATTGGGTAATGATGCAGGAATAATTGTTGACTTCGAAAACCCAAATCAACTGGCGGAGGCGATAATCAGTTTATTAAAAGACGAAAGACTAAGAAAAAATATCAGCTCCAATGGATTGCACAGAATGGCTTCTACCGCTTGGGAAAATGCCGCGATAGCTCATGCAATGTTGTTTGAAAAAATAGATTCGGGACAAGTTTGCTTGTATTATAATTCTCCCAAGATTAACCTGAATCATATCAAAAAAATGACTACCAAGTTTGGGATGATTCAATTTGCTACTATCAGTCATCCCGACATTGATTCTGGCTATACCTTGGATGATAATGCGAGGGCAATGGTGGCTATGTGCCAGCATTTTGAACTAACAAATCATGAAAAAGACCTTACAGACATCAACAAATACCTTCAATTCATAAAATATTGCTTGCAAGAAGAGGGTTATTTTTTGAACTATGTAGACGAACAAAAGCAATTTACCCAACAGAATTATACCACCAATCTGGCAGATTCTAACGGACGGGCCATCTGGGCATTGGGTTATCTGGTTTCCATCAGTAGACTGCTGCCCGAAGAGTCACAATCAATTGCAAATGATGCAACTTCTACCATGAAAAAAGCATTGCTGAACGTGAATAAAATGCACTCCACACGAGCAATGGCCTTTGTGATAAAGGGATTGTACTATAGTAACACTTTCCAAAAGTTGGTAAATCATACCGAGATAATCAGACACCTTGCCAACAGGCTTGTTCAGATGTACAAGCATGAGGCCAATACCGAATGGAAGTGGTTTGAAAGTTACCTTACCTACGCAAATAGTATTTTGCCCGAAGCAATGTTGTGTGCCTGGCTGGATACGGGTGATGTGGTTTACAGAGATATTGCAAAGTCATCATTCGATTTTCTGTTGTCCAAAATTTTCAAAGAGGGGCGCATCAAAGTCATTTCCAACAAAGGGTGGTTGCATAAAACCAACGATGAATCTACTGATAAAAAAGAAACTATTGGTGGCGAGCAACCTATTGATGTGGCGTATACCATTCTTGCTTTGAGTAAGTTTTATGATGCCTTTGGAGACCACTCCTACAAGTTGCAGATGGAACAAGCTTTTAGCTGGTTTCTTGGAGCAAATCACCTGCACCAAATCATCTACAATCCTTGCACAGGTGGTTGTTATGATGGCTTGGAAGAAAATTATGTGAACCTGAACCAAGGGGCAGAATCGACAGTG
Source organism: Chitinophagaceae bacterium (assembly GCA_947452925.1). Taxonomy (GTDB): domain Bacteria; phylum Bacteroidota; class Bacteroidia; order Chitinophagales; family Chitinophagaceae; genus Parasediminibacterium. The sequence goes on from CANGFK010000011.1 coordinate 7,685, forward strand.
AGTTATCTGATGGCAAGGCTGACAATCGAAAAATATCTGATAGCCGAACAGGCAAAGAAAGAGGAAGCAATACAAGCAATTGTTTTGGATGATGAGATGCAGGTGGCATAGGATAAGCACCTATTCTGAAGGTAGACTTAGGAAATTTTAATGGCAATAAACAGGATGTACAATGAATCTTTTACAAATGATAATAACACGAAGGCTTCGCATCCGAATGGATTATTCGAATGAGTTCATCCTTCCGTTTACCACAATGTTTATACTGCATTTCCTTCCCCAGATAGCGCTCCTATCCATCACCAGTTTCTGCAAGTATCGGTCTCTTCTTCAACAACTCACTTCAGCAGTGGGCGTCCACAGACAGGTTTCTGCATTCATACTCAATACTTCTCTACCTCCAGATAAAACTACATTTCCTTCAGCACTCAACCTGTTCTATGCAACAGGCATCACCGACCCACCCTAGTTTGTGGGCGAGTTTTTCAAGTGAGTCGGAGCATGACTCACTTGAGTCGCGATACGACTCGGGTGAGCGGAAGATAAATTCACTTGAGTCATGACACGACCCACTTGAGTCACGTCACGACTCACCTGAGTGACAACACGACTCACCTGAGTCACACAGTCACTCAAGTGAATTTATCTTCCACTCAGGTGAATCATGGTATGACACGGTTGAGGGAAATAAGGTCTTGAAAGCTGTAATGCTTTATTTCAAAGAATTTCAGGGGTTTAGCTACAATCGCGAAGCCTGTTTACAAACAATTAAATTAACTAATTATGGCACATTTCCCAGATAAAGAAGCAACATTAAGTATGTACTTTCAAGTAGTAGTAGCGTACATAGTAATCAATTTTGCTAGGTTATTAATTACTCCTGCCAACAAAACGTTGTTGACAGATGAATATGCCCTTTGGGTTGTTGATTATCCATTGGCTACCACAACAGCCACTCAAACACATACCAATGTGGTAACAAAGGACATTGTGGAGGCAAGGATGAAGAATATTTTGAGAACTATTTATGGAGATTTTTCCGAAAGTGTATTGACTGTTACCGACAGGGATACATTTAACATTCCGGTAGTTGGTGGTGCACATCCGCATGTGATGATGACATCTAGTACTCCAATTGGGCGTGCAGAGGGCGGTGCAAGATTGCACCATGTAATAACCCTTTTGGATAGTATTTCTAATAAGCATGCCCATCCGCACGGTATAAGTGCGTGTGAGGTATGGCAAAAAATTGGAGGTGTTACACCAGTAACAGCTAGTGAACTAACGTATATTGGCTCAACAAGCAATGCGGTTTTTGCAACCGATTTTCCTGGTACAGATGCTGGCTTACCAGTATATTATTGGCTTCGTTGGGTGAACAGCCGTAACGAAAAGGGCAACTGGAGTCCTGTGTTTTCGGCTACTGTTCAAGGGTAAGAAGTTGCAGGTATTAATTTATAAGGAAGGAAATGTAGATAGAGGTTGAGAGTTGACGGTTGAAAGACCAAAGACTTTCAACCTTTTTTGTAAAAGGAGTAGACAACGACACACATCACAACCTGTGAATTATACAACATTTAAACATTATTGTGTAACGCTCACCCCGCAATACCGACCCACCTTTACACCGTAACAAATCAGTTACAAAATAAAATTATTTATAATGACAATTACAAGAATGTTGGCTTTAAAAGCCCCTGCAAAGAATGCTTACTCAGCTGAAAAAACAAAGAACCTGAAACACAATTCAACCTTACTCATCAAACCATTCACACTAGCAAAAACCATTTTCTTAGGAACCGCTGCCATCATAACAGTCATCCTATTATCATCTTGTGCTAGAAAAGCAATATTCCAGATATCACCAATTGTACCCGCAGCACGGGGTTACATCAAGACAAAAAAAGACAGCAATAAAAATTATAATGTCTATGTGAGCCTGGAAAACTTGGCAGAACCCAACAGACTCACTCCAGCAAAACAAACTTATGTAGTATGGATTGTATCAGACGATCATTCAACCAAAAATGTTGGACAAGTAAAAACCTCCACTAGCCTTTTTTCAAGTACCCTGAAAGGATCGTTCGAAACAGTATCTGCCTCTAAACCAATAAAAATATTTATCACAGCTGAAAATGATGCAACTATTCAATTTCCTAGTGAAATGATAGTGATGACTACAAACGAATTTTAGTCAAAGCGTAAGAATGGATAGTTCATCACAAATAATTAAAAACATAATAATGGGAAACATACTTTATACCGTAGCAGTGGTATTACTGATTTTATGGGCAATCGGCTTCTTTGCCTATGGTTTGGGAGCAATCATACATATCCTTTTAGCAATAGCAATAATAGCTGTTTTGCTACGGGTGATTCAGGGTAATAAGATGATTTAGTAGAGATTAATTAAAAATAAAAAAAGTAAACATGAAAAAGATTCTGATACTATTAGGTCTGACAGGAGTTGTCGTATTGAATTCATGCGATAGCTCAACAGTAATAACAAGCAGTTGGCGTGAAAATGGCAAACAAGTGAGCATAGCCAAATTAAATAAGGTATTGGTTGTGGCATTATTTAAAAATAAAATCAGCAGCCGGCTGGCAGAAGACCAGATGGCAGGTTATCTTGGGAGCAAGGGAGTAGTGTCATACCGCTATCTTGATTCTAATTTTAATAAGAAAAATGAAGATGCAATCCGAAATAAAATAAAAGAAGATGGATTTGATGGGGCGATAACCATGCGCCTGATAGATGCTGAGAAAGAAAGGGTTTATAATCCTAGTAACTTCGAAATGTATCCACCCTATTATCGCAATTTCAGCGGTTATTATTACCGAAATTTTCCTTACTATTCTAATGAAGGATACTATACTACTTCAAAAATTTTTACTGTAGAAACGAGTGTTTTCTCTATAAAATCAGATAAGATAATATGGATAGGTATCACCAAAACTACCGATCCGGAGGGCGTCGATAAAATGATGAAAGAAATAGCACATGCGCTATATGTAAAAATGCGTAGGGAAGGTTTTATCAGTAAGAAATAGCAAAAGAACCCTCTGACCAATTAGATCTCAAGAATAGAGTTTGAACCTCTTTTTGTTCAGTGTTTATTCTTTCATTTCAAATAAAAAATACAATGAAAAAGTTACTATTTATTTTATCATTTCTGGCAGGTCTGCAAGCCATTACCAGCAAAAGTTTTAGTCAGATTGGTATTGACATTTCAATAACTGCCAATACTCCTCCCCCACCTTTACCCCTTTACATTCAACCAAACTGCCCTGAGGATGGATACCTCTGGACGCCTGGCTATTGGGCGTATGGAGATGATGACTACTATTGGGTTCCAGGTGTTTGGGTGAGCCCGCCGCAGCCAGGCTATTTGTGGACGCCCTGCTACTGGGGCTTTGTAGGCGGAATCTACAGTTGGAATCGTGGGTATTGGGGAACAAATGTTGGATTTTATGGTGGGGTAAATTACGGATATGGATATGGTGGTTCTGGTTTTAGTGGCGGCAGATGGGATAGGGGGCATTTTAGATATAACACAGCCGTAGTTAATGTGAACAGAACTATTATACACAACACATACATTGATAGGACGGTAATAAATAATACAACTATAAATAACCGTACAAGCTTTAATGGGGGTACTCTCGGAACACATGCTAGGCCATCTGTAAGAGAGCAATCTGCGATGAAGGAGTCGCATATTCCCTCTACCAATGCTCAATCCGCACACCAACAAAATGCAAGTAAGGATAAAAGTCAGTATGCTTCCACAAACCATGGCAGACCGGTAACAACATCAATGAATAGTGTGGGAGGAAATAGGTTTGGCAAGAAAGGGCATGCTGCTGTTGTACCATCACCAAATAGAGTTCAAGGTGCTTCGACTACTCACCCACAAAACACAAATAATGGAGGGCACGAACAGGTGCATCCAACAAACAAAACACCTGCTACACATCAAACTATCCCCACCATTCAGCACAATGGAAGGAACATATCCGGAGAAAATCATCCGCAACCGCAACAACATACGCCCGAAACCCAACAGCATAATACAATACCTCAGCAGCACACTCAATTACAACAACGACCAGCTCCTCAACAACATAATACAATGCCTCAACAGCACGAACAACCACAACAACCACCACATCAGCAACAACCACAACAACACTTCCCTGCACCACACCAAGCTCCTCGTGGAGGCGGAGATAGTAAAGAGCGTAAACCTTAATAGTTGTTTGAATGTTAAAGAATAAAATCATTATGTCTAAACGCATCAAGACTGCATGGCTAATTTTAAAAGAAACTTATACGGATTTTACCAACAATAAATCATTGCGAATGAGTGCCGCATTGGCCTATTATACAGTCTTTTCTATTGCGCCCATTCTCATAGTTATCATCAGCCTTTGCGATGTGTTTTATGGAAAAGCTGCAATAGAAGGGACTATATATGGACACATTAAGACCTTTGTTGGCAGTGATACTGCACTACAGATTGAAGAAATAATTCGCAATGCTACTACTTCCAAGAAAGCATCCTGGGCATCCGTAGTAGGTGTAATTTCATTGTTAATTGCGGCAACAGGAGTATTTGGCGAAATACAAGACTCAATTAATCAGATTTGGCGATTAAAAGCAAAACCCAGAAAAGGGTGGTTGAAAATAATTGTGAACAGAATGCTCAGCTTTTCTATGTTGATCAGTATTGGCTTTATCCTTCTGGTTTCACTAGTAATTAATTCTGTACTAGACTTTTTAAGTGGGCAGTTGTCTGGATTTATCTCATACCAAGCGGTATATGCAACTTCCCTAATAAACATTTCAATCACATTTGTTACTGTAAGTTTATTGTTTGGAGTTATTTTCAAAATACTACCCGACGCAAGGATTAAGTGGCGTGATATAACAGTGGGAGCTATCGCAACAGCAGTTCTATTTATGATTGGAAAGTTTGCAATAGGGGTGTATTTAGGCAACAGTAATATCAGAGACAGTTATGGAGCTGCTAGTTCTATCATTGTTTTACTTCTTTGGGTCTACTATTCTGCCGCAATTCTTTATTTTGGAGCTACGTTTACAAGGGTCTATGCTCAAAACAAAGGCAGGAACATCTACCCCAATGACTACGCAGTATGGGTGAAGGAAGTTGAACTGGAGAACAAAGAATCTATTCAATCTGCCAAAAACGAAAATGATGTAGTTCTATAAAAGAAACATGGACCACAACCCTAAATAAGCAGCTAGTACAAGTGATGAAAAAGGTGTGGAACGATTATATCTGGAGCTGCTAATATATCTATGTAAAACAGATATATTATAAAGGACCATTACGCTTCCTACTGCAATTATTTATAGTACCTAGTTTTACAGTACAGAAACAAAAGCATATTACAATTCCCTATCTAGTCACACTTTAGGCAAACAATCTGATTATGAAATATTTGTTCCTGTTGTTGTCAATCCCCCTCTTTTCTTCGGCTCAGCAATATTCCAATGCTGAGGTGGCTCGCTTGCAAAAAAGAGCAGCACAAGTAACTATTATCAGAGACAACTATGGGGTTCCGCATATTTATGGTAAAACTGATGCTGATGCTGTTTTTGGATTGTTGTATGCCCAATGTGAGGATGATTTTAGAAGGGTAGAAATGAATTACATTGATAAACTTGGACGCCTGTCCGAAATAAATGGAGAGAAGGATTTATATGCCGATTTACTTACAAAACTTATTATAGATACAGCAGATACAAAAAAAGATTACCAAAATAGTCCTCTATGGCTGCATCAATTGATGGATGCTTTTGCTGATGGCATCAATTATTATCTTTACAAACATCCAACTGTTAAACCCGCCTTATTGCACCGTTTTGAACCTTGGTATGCTTTACTTTGGACTGATGGAAGCATCGGTGCCATCAGTACAGCAGGATTGGGTAAGAAAGATTTGAAAGAATTTTACGGGAAAGAGTCTTCAACTGTTTTCGTTGACAAAAAAAAGGATATACCCGAAGACCTGAATAACGAAGATGAGCGGCTTACGGGCTCTAATGGTTTTGCCTTCTCTCCTTCTATCACACAAAATGGCAATGCAATACTATACATCAATCCGCACGTAACACTCTACTTTCGTCCGGAAGTACACTTGGCAAGTGAGCAAGGATTAGATGTTTATGGAGTAGTAACATGGGGGCAATTCTTTCTGTATCAAGGCTTCAATAAACATTGTGGGTGGATGCATACTTCAAGCTATGTAGATGTTTCCGATGCCTACAGAGAAAAGGTTTCTAAGAAGGAAAACAAGTGGGTTTATGAATATGAAAATCAACTGAAGCCTGTTTCCGAAAAGAATATTACCCTTAGCTACAAAAAAGGAAGTGCAATTCTATCAAAAACAGTCACAGCATATTACACACATCATGGCCCTGTGATGGGCAAAGAAGGTGCAGATTGGCTTAGTGTCCGCTCCTTCAACAGATCGATGACCAGTCTGGAGCAAAGTTGGTTGCGCACCAAAGCAAATAATTTTTCTTCCTTCAAAAAAATATTGGACTTGCGTGCCAATACCTCCAATAATACTTTCTATGCCGATGATAAGGGTAATATTGCCTACTGGCATGGCAACCATGTTCCAATTCGTGACCCCAAATTTGATTGGAACAAACCCGTAGATGGCACGACTGCTGCCACAGAATGGAAAGGATTACACAAAATAAATGAGCTTGTTCACCTGATTAACCCCACAAATGGATGGTTACAGAACTGCAACTCTACACCCTACGCTGTAGCCGGAGACAATAGTCCAAAACGTACTGACTATCCAGTGTATATGGCTCCCGATGGACAGAACTTCAGAGGTGTGAACGCGGTGAGGGTATTGGCAAAGGAAAAGAAATACACACTAGACAAAGTGATTGCTGCCGGATATGACACCTACCTCTCTTTCTTCGAAAAAGTAGTTCCAGAACTAATAAACGCTTATAATGCCTTGCAAGATAATAATCTTAAAAAGTCTTTATCGGAACCTATTGCAGTAATGAAAGCCTGGGATTACCGTGCTGGAGAACACTCAATAGGCACTTCCTTGGGGGTAACATGGGCTACACAATTACTACCTTTTATCAATAGCAAAGAAGAAATGAATGCGTATAATGACATTGTAACTAAAACAGAAAAGTTTGCTGCTAATCCCGCCAATGGAATAGTTATGCTGAATCAGCTAAAAGAAGCAGTTGATAATTTGACTTCTTCGTATGGCAAATGGGATATTGAATGGGGCGAAATAAACCGATTCCAACGCATTGATGATGACATAGATCTGCATTATGATGATGCTCGAACAAGCATACCCATGGGTCTGACTTCATCTCAATGGGGACAGATACCGTCCTACACAAGCAAGGTATTTCCGGGAACCAAAAAAAGGTATGGAGTAAATGGAAACAGCTTTATCTGTGCAGTAGAATTTGGAAAAAAGATAACTGCCATGAGTCTTCTGGCAGGAGGTGAAAGTGGCGACCCTGCCTCCCCACACTTTACTGACCAAGCAGAAATGTACACCAAAGGAAAGTTCAAAACTGTTTGGTTTTATAAAGCAGATGTGTTGAAACATATGGAAAAGAAGTACCATCCGGGGAATGAGTGAGAGAAGAATTCTCCAACAAAATACACTCAACAGAAATACTTTGAGCAAGTATTGCTCAACAATTTCTGCAGCTCTACAACAAGCCTTTTACCTTCATTTAACCACTAATCACTAACCACTAATCACTAATCACTCTTTTTAACCTGCCTTTTTTAAATTAAATGCACTATAATCCGTATAAACTATATACTTTTACGCCCTCAAATTAATCATTAAATAAAAGAGCAGTTGAAAAACGCAACTTCATATAATAGAGCATCACAGTTTACGACTGTTGTGCCTGCTTTTATTTTCTCTCCACGACCACGCCCCGGTTTCTGATAGGCCGAGCATTTTGCCAGTTGCCCCTATCAGTGAAATATTCCGACATCTTTAGCATCTTCAACGATAGATGCTGGCACAATCAACAATTATTTCGAATATTATAACTTATTTATACAGTGGAACAACAAGATATTATTGTTCGTGTAGCTAATAACCTCGATACACATTACGCAATCAGAATTACAGACGAAATGGAATCGTCTGCTAAGGCAAGGGGGACCGGAATTGCCAAAAGAAGCCCAGAATATATCGCTCAGAAAATGTTGGAAGGAAAAGCAGTCATTGCATTGACCAAACTAGGACAATGGGTGGGCTTTTGCTACATTGAAGAATGGAGTCATGGCAAGTTTGTAGCCAATAGCGGACTGATAGTTGCACCGGAATTTAGAAAGAGCGGTGTAGCAAAAACAATCAAGCAAACCATCTTTGCCCTATCAAGGGAGAAATATCCAGAAGCCAAGATATTTGGATTGACCACAGGACTGGCAGTGATGAAAATAAACAGCGACCTAGGCTATGAACCTGTTACTTACAGTGAATTAACAGATGATGAAGATTTCTGGGCAGGCTGCAAAAGTTGCGTGAACTATGACATATTAATGAGTAAGGAACGTAAGAATTGTATGTGTACGGCCATGCTTTTTGATCCAAAAGATCATTATGAACCAAAAGAAACGGCTGATAACTTCAAAGAACATTCTAAGGTGTATGAGCGCTTTAATAGCATCAAGCAAAGCAAATTACTAAAATGGTTCTACAAGAAAGATGAGAAGAAAAGTGGCAACTTACTTAAATCTATCTTCGGCATTTTGATGCTATTAGTAATCTTGAAATTGACAATAAAATAATTATAAATGATGAGTGAAACTAGAAAACAGATAGTACTCGGCTTTAGTGGCGGATTGGATACTTCTTATTGTGTAAAATATCTTACGGATGACAGGGGTTTTGATGTGCATAGCATTATTGTAAACACAGGTGGTTTTAGTGAGGAAGAGTTAAAGCAAATAGAAGCACACGCTTATAAATTGGGCGTAAAAACGCACGTTACCATTAATGCAGTAGAAGATTATTACGATAGCATCATCAAGTATTTGATTTATGGTAATGTTTTAAAGAATAATACTTACCCATTAAGTGTAAGTGCCGAACGTTTGAGCCAGGCATTGCACATTGCAGAACATGCCAAAAAGCTTAATGCAACAGCAGTTGCCCATGGTAGTACTGGTGCTGGTAACGACCAGGTACGTTTCGATATGATTTTTCATATCATGATTCCGGGCGTAGAAATCATTACCCCGATACGTGATTTGAAGTTGAGCAGGGAAGAAGAAATTGCATACCTGAAAAGTAAGAATGTGGACATGAACTTTGAGAAAAGCATGTACAGCATCAATAAAGGTTTGTGGGGAACGAGTGTGGGAGGAAAGGAAACATTGAATAGTAAAGGTATTTTACCTGAAAGTGCCTGGCCTACGCAAGTAACCAAAACAGATACGGAAGAAGTAAAACTAACCTTCGCAAAAGGCGAGTTGAAAGCGATAAATGGTCAAGCTTTCAGTCACCCTTCTTTGGCAATACAACATTTGCAAACCATTGTAGGTGGTTATGGTATTGGAAGAGATATTCACGTGGGTGATACCATTATAGGTATCAAAGGACGTGTTGGTTTTGAAGCCGCTGCACCGATGGTTATCTTAAAAGCGCACCATGCTTTGGAGAAACATGTATTAACCAAATGGCAACTAAACTGGAAAGATCAGTTAGCACAATTTTACGGTAACTGGTTACATGAAGGTCAAATTCTTGACCCGGTAATGCGCGATATAGAAGCTTATTTAACCAATAGTCAGCAAAACGTTACGGGTGATGTGTTTGTGCAACTGTTGCCTTATCGTTTCCAGATTATAGGAATAGAAAGCAACTACGATTTGATGAGTGCCAAGTTTGGTAAATATGGCGAAATGAATACCGGCTTCACAGGTGATGATGTTCGTGGATTCAGTAAAATATTCGGCAACCAGACTTCTATTTGGAATAAGGTTAAAGAAAGCAATAAGGCGTAGGGCATAAGGCGTAAGGTTTAAGGTAAAATGAAGGACTTGCCCCCTATGCCTTAAACCTTAAGCCCTACACCTTTTACCTCAAAATATAAAGAGAATGATAAAAGCAGGAATTATAGGCGGCGCGGGATATACGGGTGGCGAATTGATCAGGTTACTGATTAATCACCCACAGGCAGAGATTGCTTTTGTGCAAAGTGGAAGCAATGCCGGCAATCTGTTGAGCAAGGTTCATACAGATTTGATTGGTGATACAGACATCAAGTTTGTGGCAACAATTCCTCCTCTTACAAAAGAATATGTTGATGTAATCTTCTTTTGTGCAGGACATGGAGAGGCAAAGAAGTTCTTGTTGGAACATGAAATTGCCCCTGACGTAAAGTTAATTGATATAGGAAACGACTTCCGCTTGAAAGCAGATGCCAACATAAAAGGAAGAAACTTCGTTTATGGATTGCCGGAACTAAATAGGGAGCAAATAAAGAAAGCGGATAGTATTGCTAACCCAGGTTGTTTTGCTACGGCTATTCAATTGGGATTGTTGCCTTTTGCTAAAGAAGGAGCTTTCGTTAACGAAGATGTTTATACTACTGGTATTACAGGAAGTACTGGCGCTGGACAAAGCTTGAGTGCTACTACACATTTCAGTTGGAGAGCCAATAATATCTCGCCTTATAAAACACTTACCCATCAGCATAATGCAGAGATAATACAATCTTTATTACAAGCAGAAGCTGGTAACAGGGTTGAAGCCTTAGACCTAAACTTCGTTCCATGGAGGGGAGATTTTACAAGAGGTATCTTTATCAGTTCCACTTTTAAATGTATTTGGGGTAAGGAAAGGATTTTGGAAGTATTCAAGGCTGCTTATCAGAATGAGCCCTTTACTAAAATATCCCTCGACCCTATCAATCTAAAACAAGTGGTAAACACCAATAAGTGTATTATCAATATTGAAATTATTGGCAATAAAGTGGTTGTTCATTCGGCAATAGACAACTTATTAAAGGGCGCATCTGGTCAAGCGGTTCAGAATATGAATCTAATTTTTGGATTAGAGGAAACGTTGGGGCTCAAATTGAAAGCCGCAAACTTTTAGTTAGCACCCACATTTCATAACTTATAACTCATCACTCAAATGAAATTATTCGATGTTTACCCATTAAACAACATTACGATAACTAGTGCAAAAGGAAGCAATGTTTGGGATGAAAATGGTGTGCAGTATTTGGATATGTATGGCGGTCACGCTGTAATTAGTATCGGACACACACATCCACATTGGGTAAAACGCATCGAGGAGCAGTTGGAAAAGATTGCTTTTTATTCCAATTCCATCATCATTCCTATCCAAGCGCAGTTGGCTGAAAAGCTTGGAAAGGTGAGTGGTAAGGAAGATTTTCAATTGTTTTTGTGTAATAGCGGTGCAGAAGCAAATGAGAATGCCTTGAAGTTGGCTAGCTTCCATAATGGCAAAAAGAAGGTTGTTGCCTTTAGCAAATCCTTTCACGGACGTACTTCTTTGGCGGTTGCAGTTACTGATAATCCGTCTATCGTTGCCCCCATTAATGAAACAGAAAATGTCATTTTCCTTCCTTTTAATGATGAAGCGGCTCTAACAGAGTGCTTTGAAAAGCATGGCAATGAGATTTCTTCGGTTATCATAGAAGGCATTCAAGGTGTTGGCGGTATTATCTCTGCCAATACTAGTTTTTTACAATTGACAAGAACGTTGTGCGACAAGTACAATGCGGTATATATTGCTGATAGTGTTCAGTGTGGTTATGGGCGTAGCGGACAGTTTTTTGCCCACGATTATGCAGACGTTAATGCCGACATTTATTCTATGGCTAAGGGCATGGGCAATGGTTTTCCTATCGGTGGCATCTTGATTGCACCACATATCAAGGCTAAATATGGTTTGCTAGGTACTACTTTCGGTGGTAATCATTTGGCATGTGCGGCGGCATTGGCGGTGTTGGAAGTGATAGAACAAGATGGGTTGATTAATCATGCAAAAGAATTAGGAGCCTATATTTCAGAAGAATTAAATGGCATTGAAGGGATACAAAATGTTCGTGGTAGGGGTTTGATGATTGGTTTCGATGTACCCGAAGAATTGAAGGACTTAAAGAAGACTTTACTGACTGAATTCAAGGTATTTACTGGTGAAGCAAAGCCAAATGTTATCCGTTTATTGCCATCATTGGCTTTAACGAAGGAACATGCGGATGAGTTTTTGAATGCTTTGAAAGGAGCAATTGAATTATTGGCAAGAAAGTAGTAAGTTTTAAGTTACTTGAGATTAATGTTATTACTACAAACTGTTTTAACATTTAATATCCTAAACTTAATACTTATTACCTATAACCCTTTTAGTTCACAACATAATTATTTTATCATCAAAATATGCCGCAGAAGCGGGTTTGGATTATGAAACAATTTATTTCGGTTAATGATTTAATAACGCCTTCGCAGCCCAATATTGGTGCTGCCATCAATGATTTAGCTAAAAAGGCATTGGCATACAAGGCCAATCCAATGATTGATAAGGCATTGGGGGCTAATAAACGTATCGGGCTTTTATTTCTCAATCCGAGCTTGCGTACAAGACTAAGTACTCAAGTAGCTGCGCAGAATTTGGGGATGGAAGCCATTGTTTTTAATGTGGATAAGGAAGGTTGGGCATTGGAATTTGAAGAAGGTGCAATAATGAGTGGAAACACCGTTGAACACATTAAGGATGCTGCGCCTATAATGGGTTTGTACTTTGATATATTGGCAATTAGAACTTTCCCTGGTTTGCAAAACCGCACGGATGATTACAGCGAAATGTATGTAAATCAGTTTATCAAATATGCGGGCGTTCCGGTAGTGAGTTTGGAGAGTGCGACGTTGCATCCGTTGCAATCTTTCACGGATATCATCACCATTCAGGAAGATTTATTGGCTAACCCATCAACAAAAAAGCGTCCTAAAGTGGTGCTTACATGGGCACCTCACGTAAAACCTTTGCCTCAATGTGTGGCAAATAGTTTTGCAGAATGGATAAATGCTTGGGGCGAGGCTGACTTTGTAATTACGCATCCAGAAGGATATGCATTGGATGAAAAGTTTACAAAGGGAGCTACAATCAATCAAAATCAGGATGAGGCTTTGGCTGATGCAGATTATATATATGTGAAGAATTGGAGCACTTATCATGATTATGGCAAGATGCATACCAACGATCCACGATGGATGCTAACAAAGGAAAAGTTGGCATTAACGAACAATGCAAAAGTGATGCACTGTCTTCCTGTGAGAAGAAATGTGGAATTGAGTGATGAGATATTGGATAGTCCGAACAGCATTGTTACGCAAGAAGCAGGTAACAGAGTTTGGGCGGCTCAAGCAGTGTTGGCGGAAATATTACGGGGGAAGAAGTAGTAGGTTATACGTTGTACGTTTTCAGTATTAAAGTATTAAGTATTAAGTAAAGAAATAGCAGTGAAAAAGTTATATGTCATAAAAATTGGCGGGAACATCATTGATAATGAAGCGAAACTAGCAGCGTTTATCAAGGACTTTGCTGCTGTGGAGGGATTGAAAATTTTGGTACATGGAGGCGGCAAATTGGCAACTAAACTAGCTGCTGATTTAGGAATTGAGCAACAGATGATTGATGGCAGACGCATTACTGACGCTGCTACGCTAAAGATTGTAACCATGGTGTATGCGGGTGCTATCAACAAAAATGTAGTGGCACAACTGCAAGCCAATGGTTGCAATGCAATAGGGTTGACTGGAGCTGATGGAAACGCCATTAAAGCGCATAAACGACCTCCTGTCACCCCTTTAGGGGACGGGGGCGGGGATGGGGGTACTATTGATTATGGTTTTGTGGGTGATGTAGATACCGTAAATACTGGGTTATTACAAAGTTTGTTGGAGCAGAACATTGCAGTGGTATTAGCCCCAATTACCCACGATGGGAATGGTTTATTACTAAATACAAATGCTGATACTATTGCACAAGAAACCGCAAAAGCATTGAGTAGTATCTACAATGTAGAGTTGATTTATAGCTTTGAAAAGAGTGGGGTATTACTGAATGCAGAGGATGATGCAAGTGTAATTCCTTCTATCAATCCAACAACATATAGCGAACTAAAAGAGAAGCAGGTTATTTTTGCAGGCATGCTTCCTAAGCTAGATAATGCTTTTGCTGCCTTAAATAATGGAGTGAGTAAAGTGATTATAGGTAAGGCAGAACAACTGCAACAATTGATTACGGGCGAGGCTGGAACAACGATTTTAAATAATTAAGCAATTCTCCATACACCCCTTTAGGGGATGGGGGCAAATACTTTATATGAAACAACTAACAGACGAAGCGATAAGGCTTCTGAAACTACTGATTGCAACCCCTTCTTTTTCTAAGGAAGAGAATGAGACTGCCGAGATATTGGGGGCTTTCTTCGACGAACATGGAATACCTTATTCTCGTGTGGGCAATAATATTTATGCTAAGAATAAGTCTTACGATGTAAACAAGGAAAGTATCCTGTTGAATTCTCACCACGATACTGTGAAGCCGAATAAAGGCTACACAATGGATCCGTTTACGCCAATAGAAAAAGATGGAAAGATATTTGGCTTGGGAAGCAATGACGCTGGCGGTTGTTTGGTTTCGTTAATTGCCACTTTCTTGCACTACTATCACCAAGATAACCTTAAGTACAATGTTGTATTTGCAGCTAGTGCTGAGGAGGAAATCAGTGGGGTGAATGGGATTGAATTAGTATTGCCTTATTTGGGAAATATCAACTTTGGTATTGTTGGTGAGCCTACCAAGCTAGAAATGGCGGTGGCAGAACGTGGCTTGATGGTAATTGATTGCACAGCACAAGGTCGCGCAGGACACGCAGCTCGCAACGAAGGAGAAAATGCTTTGTATAAGGCTTTGGATGATATAAACTGGATTCGTAACTATCACTTCGAGAAAGTAAGTGATTTATTGGGAGAATCAAGACTGACTGTTACCGTTATTGATACAGAAAACAAACAACACAATGTAGTTCCTTCACAATGCAAGTTTGTGATAGATGTTCGTGTAAATGAGTTGTACACTTTCGAAGAAATACTAGAAGCTTTAAAACATAACCTAAAGAGTCAGTTTAAGCCTAGAACTACCCGGATGAAATCTACTTCTATCGCTCTAGATCATCCTTTGGTAAAGGCAGGGATTGCTTTAGGCAAAGGCTATTATGGTTCCCCAACAACGAGTGACAAAGCTTTAATGCCTTTTGCAACTTTAAAAATGGGACCTGGCGACAGTGCAAGAAGCCATACCGCCGATGAATATATTTACGTTGCAGAGATAGAGGACGGAATAAATACTTACGTTAAGTTGTTGAATCAACTAGTACTCTGAATCTTGTTATCACGAATGAGCGGAGATAAAGTCTTACTTTAGCAAAAAATATATTAGTATGAAAACATTAATTACGGTAGAGGTTGAACGAAAAGAGGACTTGGCGGAATTAATGCCATTAGTAGCAAAACTAAAAGTTCCCTACTCAACCAAATATAGCACAGGGAGTGAGTTTGAAGAAGCTTCTGCTCTAGACTATAACGAGACCAAGAAAAAGCTCAACACCTTGGCTAGCAAGGATAATGTTTCTTCATTTGGAGATGCCGCAGCTTATCAAAGAGAAGTAAGAAAAGATCGTAAAATGCCTTTTAGAGACTAATGGATATGATTTTATTGGACTCAAACATTCTTATATACTGTTATCAAGAAAGGTATGGTAGTCTTAGAGACTTTATTTTTGATGAAGAAAATATTCCAGGTGTATCTGTAATTACAATTTTAGAAGTACTAGGTTATGTCAATATATCTAAAGATGAATTGCTTTATTATAATACTGCCTTAACACTATCAAGTTTATTTAGCATTGATTCCAAGGTTGTCGATTTAGCAACCCAACTGAAGCAACAAAAGAAAATGAGTATTGGAGATTCTATTATTGCAGCAACTGCGCTTATAAATGATCGTACATTATTCACTAGAAACACAAAGGACTTTAAACATATTGATGGTCTTAAAGTAAAGAATCCAATCAAATAAAAAGTTAACTCATAACTCATCATTCATAACTCATCACTACATTGAAACTCTGGCAAAAAGATATTACCTCGCTTAAAGAAGTAGAAACATTCACCGTTGGTAAAGACCGTGAAATGGATTTACTACTTGCCCCTTTCGATGTATTGGGGTCTATTGCGCACGTTACCATGTTGGCTACCATTGGTTTATTGACCAATGAAGAAAAGGATATTATCGTTAAGGAACTACAGACTATCTACAAAAGAACGCTTGGTTCTGATTTTAAGATTGAAGAAGGCGTAGAGGACATTCACTCGCAAATAGAATTCCTTTTGACTGAGAAGTTAGGTGAGATGGGTAAGAAAATACATTCTGCCCGTAGCCGCAACGATCAGGTTTTGGTAGATATTAAACTCTTCCTACGTAATGAGATTGAGGAATTAGTCAATACAATCCTTCCTTTCTTTTCTTTGCTACAATCTCAAAGCGAAGCGTTCAAAAATCATTTGTTCCCGGGCTACACGCATCTGCAGCTTGCCATGCCTTCCTCATTTGGTTTGTGGTTTGGTGCTTATGCCGAGAGTTTGGTGGACGATGTAATTACCCTGCAAGCTGCCTATAAGGTGGTTAATAAAAACCCTTTGGGTTCTGCGGCAGGCTATGGTTCTTCATTCCCTATCAATCGTACATTGACTACTGAGTTATTAGGTTTCGATAACCTTAACTACAATGTGGTCTATGCTCAAATGGGTCGTGGTAAAGCCGAACGCATCACTGCACAGGCTCTGGCAAATGTGGCCGAGACTTTGGCAAGGTTAAGTATGGATATGTGTTTATACCTCAATCAAAACTTCGACTTTGTATCGTTCCCTCAAGAACTGACTACAGGTAGCAGCATCATGCCGCACAAAAAGAATCCGGATGTTTTTGAATTGATACGCAGTCATTGCAATCGAATAAAAGCATTGCCAAATGAGATTATGATGATGACTACCAACTTGCCAAGTGGCTATCACCGTGACTTACAGTTACTAAAAGAACATCTTTTCCCTGCCTTTGCTACGCTGAAAGACTGCATCAAGATGGCGACGCTTATGTTGAGCAATGTAACGGTAAAAGAAAAAATTCTTACAGATGAAAAATACAAATATATCTTCAGTGTTGAGGAAGTAAATAAGCTTGTTTTGCAAGGTATTCCGTTTAGGGATGCGTACAAACAAGTGGGTAGGGCAATAGAGAATAACGAGTTCAAGTATAGCATCGATATCCACCATAC
>CANGFK010000012.1 GCA_947452925.1 Chitinophagaceae bacterium
CTTTGTAGACATCAACTTTATTGCCTTGCAACAGCAAGTGAACAAGAACAAGATTGTTTATAAAGAAGTATCTAAGTTCCCTGCTGTACAAAGAGATTTAGCTTTGGTTGTTGGCACAGACACCACCTACAATGTGTTGGAGACTGTAGTGAAAAAAGCTAATTTAGCCAAGTTGCAATCAATGCGATTGTTTGATGTATTTGAAAGCGATAAGTTGGGTGCAGGCAAGAAGTCTATGGCGGTTAACTTTACTTTCCTAGATGAAGAAAAGACATTGACAGACAAAGAAACGGATGCCATGATGAGCCGCATCATACAGTCTTTTGAGAAGGAACTGAATGCTGAAATTAGAAAATAATTGACAATTGATAATTGATATTCGTCTTGTATTTTACCCGTCGTTCATTATCAATTATCAATTTGTAATTATCAATTATAAAAAGTTATCAATTATTATGAGTGTACTAAGTAATCAAATATTGCAGCTACAGCAGAAGCAACAACTGTTGCTGAAACACTATGCGCAATTGAAAAGAGAAAATACGCAATTGAAAAAAGCGCTTTCCAAGAAAGACATTCAGTTGCAGAGTACCGAAGAGCATCTTAAAGCGCTTCAACAAAACCTGGATGTGGTTAAGTTGACAAAAGGTGCTTTTGACGAAAAAGAGAAGAAAGATTTAGACAAACGCCTCTCGGACTATATCAAAGAGATTGACAGGTGTATGAAACTTTTAAATACGTAACCCTAATCCACAGAAACGGAAATTGCTGGTTTTGGAATCTCAGCTAGCTTGCCCGTTCATCTCGTTTCATTAAACTAAAAATAAATGGAAGACAACGATAATTTATTGCCCGTTAACATTGCTATTGCCGACAGAACCTATCGCCTGAAAGTGAAGACTGAAGATGAAGAGGTTTTACGCAAAACCGTAAAGATTATCAATGAGAAAATCGTTGAATACAAGACTTTATTTGCAGGAAAAGATATGCAGGACTATGTGAGTATGGTACTCATCTGGCTGGCTACAGAAGAAACAAAAACGGCCGAACACATTGTGGACATACAGCGTGCCGTAGATAAAATAACCCTTCTAGAAAACCAATTGGATAAAGTATTGGTTAAGGAAGAAGAAAATTCAGAAGAAACAATTAATTAAAATAGAAGTATATGCCAGGCTTTGAATTATTTGGAGAAGAAGAAAGAAAACACATCAATGATGTTATGGAAACAGGCATCATCATGCGTTATGGTTTTGACGGGCCAAGAAAGGGTATTTTTAAATCGATAGAATTAGAAAAAAAGATAACCGAAGTGTTTGGTTGTGATTATGCACAGCTAACCAGTAGTGGTACGGCGGCGCTCACAACAGCGATGGCGGCTTTGGGAATTGGCTATGGCGATGAAATCATTATGCCTGCCTTTACGTTTGTTGCCAGTTTTGAAGCGGTGTTGAGCGTTGGTGCTATCCCGGTTCTGGTTGATATAGATGAGACCTTAACTCTAAGCCCAGAAGCTGTAAAAGCCGCCATTACGACCAAAACAAAATGTATAATGCCTGTGCACATGTGTGGTAGTATGGCCGACATGGATGCACTGAAAGCTATTTGTAAAGAACACAATCTACTATTGATTGAGGATGCTTGTCAAGCTATTGGTGGTACTTACAAAGGCAAATTTTTGGGAACAATTGGTGATGCAGGCACTTTCAGCTTCGACTTTGTGAAGACTATCACTTGTGGAGAAGGGGGTGTGGTGATGACCAACAGCAAAGAAGTATTTGAAAAATGTGATGGCTACACCGATCATGGGCATGACCATAAAGGGGTGGACAGGGGTGCCGATTTGCATCCTTTCATCGGCTACAACTACCGCATCAGTGAATTGCATGCGGCATTAGGGTTAGCTCAGATTGGTAAGTTGCAGACTATCTTATCCATCCAGAAGAGAAATAACCACATTCTAAAAAGCTATCTGGAGCAGATACCCGAAATCACTTTCCGTGCTGTGCCTGATGCAGAAGGGGATAGTTGCTCGTTTATCAGTTGGTTACTACCCAACGAAACATTGATGAATGCCGCTATCGAAGAAATGAAGGAGCAAGGGATATTTGCTGGCAATTTCTATTGGTTCAACAATAACTGGCACTACATCAAAAAATGGCATCACCTGAAGAATGTGGAGACGTTGAATAACATCAGCGAAGCACAAAAGACTGCTTTATATAAACTACAGACACAGGACTTCTCAGTGAGCGATGCCGTCATGAATCGTTGTATTTCTACCTTAATCAGCTTGGCTTGGACGGAAGAACAAGTGCATGAAAAAGGTGCTAAAATGGCCGCAGCAATAAAGAAAGGGATAAGCAAGTTATTAGTGGTTAGTGGTTAGTGATAAGTTATAAGTTATAAGTTATAAGTTATTTAGGAACAAAAGATACAAAAAGGAAATGCCTTGAAGTAATTATTCAAGGCATTTCCTTTTTTATGATATTTGACAACCTACTTTTTCACTAATCACTAACAACTACTTATCATTCAATATCACCGGGGTTTTGCTGCCGCCCATCACAATCACTTTGCTGTTGGGGGAAGTAACAAGACCCTTCATCACCTGAATTTGTTCGTATTGAAGCTGTTTGTCAGTCAGACCCGAGCTCATGATACGTTGATAATCTGCAATCCCTTGTGCTTCCACACGCTTACGTTCTGCTTCTTGTTTTTCTTTTTGTAGCACAAATTCCATCTTCTGCGCATCTTGTTCAGCCTTAATTTTTTCTTCAATAGAGGTCTTCACCATTGCAGGAAGGGCTATGTTACGCACCAGCAATTGCTCCAACACCAAGCCTCTCAGCTTAAAACTTTCCTCAATACTCTTATAAATCTTCGCCTGAAACTCATCCCTTCTCGTACTATACAGATCGACAGCCGTAAAATAAACTGCGTTGTCCCTAATCTTAGTTCTAGATATCGGTCTTACTATGTTTTTTATATAATCCAACCCTGTTTCTTGCACAATTCTAGGTGCTTCAGAAGATTGAACCCTGTATAAAACCGTCAAGTCAATCACCACTTCAAGCCCATCTGCC
Source organism: Chitinophagaceae bacterium (assembly GCA_947452925.1). GTDB lineage: Bacteria > Bacteroidota > Bacteroidia > Chitinophagales > Chitinophagaceae > Parasediminibacterium. Next base: position 3,087 of record CANGFK010000012.1, read on the forward strand.
GTGAGGGCTCTTATCGCATCGTCCCCTTCCACATCTCCTTCTGTATGTACGGCACTCATGGTATAGTTCTGCGTTTTTACATCCATTTTATTTACTTCCATCAATGGATTTATTACATGTAAACCACTGGGTAACACTTTGTCTTGCACCTTTCCAAACAATGACAATACACCTATTTGCCCTGCATCCACTTGCTTAATGCAAGAGGTAAAGAAGCCCAAAACAATCAACCCTAAGCCTGCAATACGCGCAGCCCCAGCAAAATGACTGAACTGTGTATTTGAATTTTTTAAAGAAAAGGCGGCAATGAAAATGATGACGCCCAGAATGATTAGTAACATAATTTTATTTTTAGTTCGTAAAGGTAGGGGAGGAAAGAAATTTGAACTATGAAATATGAGTTTTGAAATATGAAGTATGAACTATGAAATATGAAGTAGGTAGTAAATCTTGCTTAAAAACAAAAAGAGGAAACCAAGTATTTTACTAACTGTTTCCTCTTTCTATTTCTTCAACTCATATTTCATAGTTCATACTTCATATTTCGAAAAGTCTAGTCTCCCGGCGACTTCGTCACAATAGCTGTCCACACCAATGCTTCGGTGTCATTGCCTTTGTAGGCGGCTGCAAAATGATAGGGTATATTCGGCGTAAGTCCCTTAATTACAATACTCAAGCCATTACTATGACGGAAAAACCAGTCGTTGATGTTGGCAGGCGTAGGCCCTAACTCTGGTTTCCAAAAGGCAAAGATGGTTCCGTGCGTACCATAAATTGGTTTATCTACACTCACAAACATATCGCCAGAAATATTTGTAGGCGCCACTTTTAGGTTGGCAGGCACGCCCATATTGTTGTGAACTGGCAATTTTACCAATGGCAATCCGCTCGATTGCAACTTAGCCAAATCTCCATTTGCCTGCAGGTTTACAGCTTTTGAAATCACGGCAAGCTTCACTTCCAATACGCCTTTGGAAGTATCTTTTGCTGTTACCGCCGTATTGTTGCCTGTTGCCACTAGCCCCAATTTGGTGGCGTAGGTTGTTTTGGCGGCTACTGTATCGGTTAATTCGGTCGTAAAAGTAAAATTTACATTACCCGTAAGCCCTGTGACAGCAGAGTTTGCGGTGGTTAATATTTCATCGTCCTTTTCATTTTCAAAGTTTGTTATTGCTCTATTTGCACTCATGATATTTATTTTTTACTGTTTTATTAATTAAACTACTGTTTTTGTTTATGCTAATTCACGATTTTTTCCTTCTAATAAAAGGGTCTTTTTTGAAAATAAAGACCCTTTTATTGAGAAAAAAGACCTCTTTATTTGAAAAAAAGACCTCTTTTTTTTGAAAAAAGACCCTTTTATTTTGAATAAAGACCTCTTTATTGGGAAAAAAGACCTCTTTTTTTTGAATAAAGACTTCTTTTTTTCGAATAAAGACCCTTTTATTTCGAATAAAGAAGTCTTTATTGGAGGCAACTTCGATGATGAACAAATAAATAGAGGTTCAAAAACAGGTTATGAACGATGAGAAATGAGGCTTTTATGCCTGTGAGGCCAGAAATGAAAGGGATAAAACGAAGTTGTAACGGCACGAGCAAAAATTTGAGTGGTAAAGAATGTTCGTTGGCAATAGCGCGTTACCAACTTCTGAACCCCTTTTCCTCGCTTGGCTGCAATGTAGGCTTTGTTTACGGAATGAAGGGGAAAGAATATTTGAGATGTTGGTGAAGAACACCCAACATCGGCAGCCGCTTCCCCTTCGCGTCATTTCGAGGCACGAGAAATCTCATTCTATTACTAGTAAGACTTATTCGGTTAGATAGCTCCTATCGTCGATAGGACGATTAAGGATTTGAAGAGGCTGAATTAAAAGTTGAAAAGAGATGTTGGTGAAGAACACCCAACATCGGCGGCACCTTCCCCTTCGCGTCCTTTCGAGGCACGAGAAATCTCATTCTATTACTAGTAAGACTTATTCGGTTAGATATCTCCTATCGTCGATATGACGTCTACTGGGTTTGAAGAGGCTGAAGTATCAATACTGAGCTTAAAAGTTGCAAAGAGATGTTGGTAAATAACACCAAACATTAGCAGCACCTTCCCCTTCGCGTCATTTCGAGGGACGAGAAATCTGATTCTATTACTAGTAAGACTTATTCGGTTAGATATCTCCTATCGTCGATAGGACGATTACTGGGTTTGAAGAGGCTGTAAGGGCAATTAGGAATTTTAATAACAAACCCGTCAGGTCTTCGAGACCTGACGGGTTTAGGTAAATTACTTTCCGCAAATTATTTGGCTGCTCGAATGCTGCGTGAGGGGTTGCAGTGGAAATCCTTTTTGCTGCCCTGGGCAAAAAGATTGGAACGAAAGACCCGACCCCGTTCTTGCGGGGACACGCCCAATGAAAAATATGAAATATGATAATAAAAGAAAGCCCTTGAAGATTCTTCTTCAAGGGCTTTCTTTTATTATTCGTTTGTGCCTTGCACTCATAACTTATAACTCATCACTTGCTTGCCTATCCTTCTATTCCCATCTTGTTCAGGATGTCCATACTTACGCCGGTGGTGGAGTAACCGCCATCGTGGAAGAGGTTTTGCATGGTGACCATACGGGTTAAATCGGAGAACAATGTGATGCAATAGTTGGCACAATCCTCGGCACTAGCATTACCCAATGGCGCAATTGCATCGGCATAATCGAAGAAATCGCCAAAACCTTTGATGCCGTTTCCTGCAGTTGTTTTTGTTGGAGATTGAGACACCGTATTGATACGTACCTTCTTTTGCGTACCATAATGGTAGCCAAAACTGCGGGCAATTGACTCTAACATCGCTTTGATGTCGGCCATATCTGTATAGAAAGGATAGGTGCGTTGCGCAGCCATATAGGTTAACGCCACCACGCTACCCCAATCGTTGATAGCATCTAGTTTGTGTGCAACAGCCAACATTTTATGGAAAGAGAGGGCAGAAACATCCAACCCTTTTTGGTAAAACTCGTAATTAAGTTCGGTGTACGGAATCTTTTTGCGGATGTTGAGGCTCATACCGATGGAGTGTAATACGAAATCGACTTTTCCACCTAGAATCTCCTGAGACTCTGTGAATAGGGTCGTCAAATCTTCCACACTTGTAGCATCAGCAGGAACGATTTTAGAACCTGTTTGCTCAGCCAATTTGTTTATTTCGCCCATACGCATGGCAATAGGTGCATTGGTCAACACAAACGTTGCGCCTTCTTCGTGCGCCTTTTCGGCAACCTTCCAGGCAATGGAATTTTCGTCTAGTGCACCACTGATTATTCCACGTTTTCCTTTTAATAAATTATAAGCCATATCCGATTTTATTTAATTACGAGGGGTCAAACATAATACTTAATGGCGAAAAGTGATGAATTATGAGTGATGAGTGATGAGTTAAGGCTGTATGTTGCATCTTTTTATGCAATAAAATGTAAGTTTTACTTTGAATGTTGAGCATAAAACTTTTAACTCACAACTTATAACTCATCACTCATAATTCATAACTACCTATCATTTCCTTTGCATTTTCAATAGCGGCAGCGGTAGGTTTTTCGCCACCTAGCATCTGTGCAATTGCATTTATCTGTTCTTCCTTAGTCAATAAACGTATGTTTGTTTTAACGGCATTACCCTTGTTTTCTTTGTACACAAAGTAATGTGCATCTGCTTTACCAGCTATCTGTGGCTGGTGCGTGATGCAGATGATTTGACGATTGGCAGCCAATCCCTTCATGATAGCACCCACTTGTTTGGCAGCTTCTCCACTGATGCCGGTATCTATCTCATCGAAAATCATGGTGGGCAAGTCGATGCTTTTTGCCACCAAAGATTTGATGCACAACATCAAACGGCTCAATTCACCACCACTAGCTACCTTACGGATGGGCTCGAAACGATTGCTTTTGTTGGCATCGAACAAGAACTCAATCTCATTACTACCATACTGATTGAGCGGTGTTTCTTTAACAGAAACCATCATCCGTGCATTGGGCATTCCTATCTGATTCAGCAAAACATTCACTTCTTTCTCCAATGGTTTTGCCTGATTATTTCTTTTCACTGAAAGAGATGTAGCAGTTGCAATAGCTTGTTTCAATAAAGCAGCTACTGCCTTTTCTTTGGCAGCAATGGCATCATCAATATTCAAAACCGCTTGCAACTTTTCTTCCAAGTCCTTTTGAATAATGAGCAACTCGGCAGTAGTGGTTACATTGTGCTTCTTCAACAATTTATAGCCTGCAGCCAACTTCTCATTGATGCGTTCTACCCTAGCCCCATCAAAAGTGATGGCATCACTGATACGCTCTGCTTCTTCTGCAATGTCCGCAATTTCTATCTGAGCAGATTTAATTCTTTCAATTAATCCAGGCAAATCTTTGTGGTAAGCAGCGAACCCTTGCAACTGATTGGAGAGTTGTTTTAATAAAGCAGTAACAGGTGTCTCGTTGTCTTTCAGTTCAAAATAAGTTCTGTCCAATGCAGTTTTGATGCCCTCGCTGTTGCTTAATAACTGCAATTCGGTATCTAAATCCTCCAGCTCATTTTCTTTTAAGTTAACTTCTTTTAGCTCATCGTAAAGAAACTGGAAGTAATCCAGTTCTTTGGCAAAAGCAGCTTTCTGTTGTTGCAGGGATTGCAAATCTTTGTTGGCGTTCACCCATTGCTGGTATTCCGATTGATACGTTTGCAATAAATATTGATTGTTGGCAAGTGCATCTACTACCTCCCGCTGAAAATCGGTATCGCCAATTTCTAAGGTATCAAATTGTTGGTGAAGATCTACGAGGCAACTAGCCAACTCTTTCAATTGTTGCAGTGTAGCAGGCGTATCGTTGATAAAAGCTCGAGACTTTCCATTAGTGGCAATCTCCCGACGGATGACTAGTTCTTCTTCAATATCCAAATCGTTATCAGTCAGAAAGTTTTTTACTGCCTCTTTACTATCCACCAGAAAAGTACCTTCAATAAAACATTTCTTATCATTCTTCAACAGCACATTGCTATCCGCACGTTCTCCAAGTATAAGGCTCAAAGCACCAATGAGAATACTTTTTCCCGCACCCGTTTCTCCGGTAATAATATTTAGCTGATTAGAAAACTGAATGTCTATTTCATCAATGATGGCGTAATTCTGAATATGTAGTTTCTTGAGCACTTAAATAACTGTTTTATAAGCCGATTGAATTTAGAAGCTATTTGAGTTAATTGTTTGATATTCCTTATGCCGTTTTATCTTGCTTGTGACCGCGTTAAATTTTTCGCCTTAGGTGTTACACTATGACTGCAAAATTTGCCTAGCACAATCAAAAAAACATACATAAGTTATTCTAAACAATTGATTCAAATAGCTTCTTGCAATCATCAAAAATAAGCTGCAAGGGTTAATTGGAAAGGATTAAATGAAGTAGTGGGGAGAAATAATGATTGACGGTACAAAATAATGCTGCTGCTGAGCCATTTTTCTGAGTCCTGCTCAGTAATATATTAGAATAAAAATTAAATAATAACCCCAAACTCAACGTGCATCAGTATTGCCAAATTATCCACCTGGATTATCCACAACGTGTTGAAATCTGTCGCGTTGTTTTTTGAAAACGTAGGGATATTTTCGTTTGCTGCTTAACAGTTTGGTAACAATAAAAGCCGCAACTCATCATTCAAAAAAATAAATTACGATTATGCCCACCAGCTCGTCACCAAAAGGGTTGAAATTTACCCGTCGCTTTACCAAAGAAGGTACAAGCCCATTCGATTTGTTTGAATACGACTATCGCGACAGCGTTATCAAAAACCCATCGGGAGAGAAGGTTTTTGAAATGAATAACGTAGAAGTACCCAAACAATGGAGTCAGATTGCAACTGATATCCTTGCACAAAAATATTTCAGGAAAGCTGGTGTTCCACAACCTGATGGATCATTGGGCAGGGAAACTTCTGTTAAGCAAGTGGCACACAGAATGGCAAATTGCTGGCGTGTATGGGGTGAGCGTTACGGCTATTTTGCAACAAAGAAAGATGGGCAGGTATTTTATGAAGAGTTGGTGTATAGTATTTTAAATCAAAGTTGTGTACCGAACAGTCCACAATGGTTTAATACCGGTTTGCATGAAAGTTATGGCATCACAGGTAAGCCACAAGGGCACTACTTTGTTGACCCTAAGGATAGTCAACTTAAAAAGTCTACCAATGCGTATGAGCGTCCTCAGCCACACGCTTGTTTTATATTGAGTGTGAGTGATGATCTGGTGAATGATGGTGGTATTATGGATTTGTGGGTGAGAGAAGCAAGGATTTTTAAATATGGTAGTGGCGTAGGTACCAACTACTCACAAATACGTGGTTCTGGCGAAAAACTAAGTGGTGGTGGTACTTCAAGCGGATTGATGAGCTTCTTGAAGATTGGTGACAGGGCTGCAGGAGCTATCAAGAGCGGTGGCACAACTCGTAGGGCTGCTAAAATGGTTTGTCTGGATCTGGATCATCCAGAAATAATGGAATTCATTAACTGGAAAGCCAATGAAGAAAAGAAAGTAGCAGCTTTGGTTGCTGGTGGATATGATAATAGCTATGAAGGTGAAGCTTATGGAACCGTTTCTGGTCAGAATTCCAATAACTCCATCCGCATTCCTAATTCCTTTTTCAAGGTATTGGAAGAAGGTGGTGATTGGGAGCTGAAAGCCAGAACAGATGGCAGGGTGATGAAGAAAGTACCCGCAAAAGATGTATGGAATCAAATTTCTCAAGCAGCTTGGGCTTGTGCTGATCCTGGAACACAATACGATACAACTATCAATGAATGGCATACTTGCCCACAAGGCGGAAGAATTAATGCGTCTAACCCTTGTAGCGAGTATATGTTCCTAGACAATACTGCTTGTAACCTAGCTTCCATCAACCTGAGAAAATTCTTCGATGAAAGCACCAATCAGTTAGACATTGAAGGATTAGAATATATCAGCCGCTTGTGGACTGTTGTATTGGAAATTTCTGTGTTGATGGCTCAGTTTCCTTCAAAAGAAGTGGCTCAGTTGTCCTACGATTACAGAACATTAGGTTTGGGCTTTGCTAACTTAGGCACTGTATTAATGATTAGCGGTATCCCTTATGATAGTGAAGAAGCAAGGGCTATTGCAGGTTCTGTAAGTGCTGTAATGACCGGTACAGCTTATAAAACATCTGCTGAGATGGCTTCTTTCTTAGGTGCTTTCGATAAGTACGAAGAAAATAAAAAAGATATGCTTCGTGTAATGCGCAACCACCGTGCTGCTGCTTACGATGCAAGCGATGCCTATGAAGGTTTGGAAATTAAACCACAAGGTATCAATTCAAAATATTGCCCTGCTCCATTGTTGAAAGCTGCTACAAAAGCTTGGGACGATGCAGTACAATTGGGTGAAAAGTATGGCTACCGCAATGCACAAACCACTGTAATTGCTCCTACAGGAACAATCGGTTTGGTAATGGATTGTGATACCACAGGTGTTGAACCAGACTTTGCTTTGGTTAAATTCAAAAAATTGAGCGGTGGTGGATACTTTAAGATTATCAATGGCGCTGTACCAAATGCTTTGAAGACATTGGGTTACAGTCAAAAAGAAATTGATGCCATTGAGAAATATGCTGTAGGTGCAGGTTCTTTTGAAGGAGCACCTTTTATAAACCCAGCTACTTTGGCGGCTAAAGGTTTCTTACCAGAGGAAATTGCTAAACTAAATTCCGCTGCTAAAGCGGCTTTCGAAATAGGTTTTGTATTTAACCGTTATAGTTTGGGTGATGATTGCTTGAAGCGTCTTGGTTTTACCGAAGAACAGTTTAGTGACTGGAGCTTTAATATGCTCGAAGGCTTAGGTTTTACTGACGAAGAAATAGATGCTGCTAACGACTACGTATGTGGCTCTATGACTGTTGAAGGTGCACCTTATTTGAAAGACAAAGATTTGGCGGTATTTGATTGTGCCAACAAGTGTGGTAAAAAAGGCGAACGCTTCATTCATGCACATGGACACATTCGTATGATGGGTGCTTGTCAACCTTTCTTGAGCGGTGCCATCTCAAAAACAATCAATCTTCCGCATGAAGCATCTGTTGAAGAAATTGCTGACTGCTACAAGATGAGTTGGGAGTTGGGACTGAAAGCAAACGCTTTGTACCGTGATGGATCTAAATTGTCTCAACCATTGAGCAATAAGTCTGACAAGAAAAAGAAAGAGGACAAGGTAGAAGATGCAAGTTCCCAGTTAAAGGATACAGGTAATGAGGCGCTTGAAACTAGTAACCAGCAACCTGAAACACAAATGGTTGACCTTGCCGCCCTATCAGTAGAGGACTTATTGAGTGAAATAACCAAGCGCATGGCAGCTTCAACGGATACAAAGTTGAAACGTGAGCTTTCCATGATTGTGGAGCGCAAGAAACTACCTGCTAAACGTCGTGGCTATACACAGAAAGCTAAGATTAACGGACAGGTATTGTTCTTACGCACGGGTGAATATGCAGATGGCACGTTAGGAGAAATATTCATTGACTTGGCCAAGGAAGGCTCTACCCTGCGTAGCTTGATGAACTGTTTTGCTATTGCTGTTTCAGTTGGTTTACAATATGGTGTTCCATTAGAAGAGTTCGTAGAGAAGTTCGTATTCACTAAGTTCGAGCCAGCTGGAATGGTTGACCATCCGAATATCAAGACCACTACTTCTTTGGTAGATTTCGTTTTCCGTGCTTTGGCATTTGATTATCTGGGACGTACTGACTTAGTTCACGTTTTGAATAAGCCCGAAATAAGCAATGACGATAATAATGATGAGACAACTTATATAGGTAAGCCCGAATTGAGTGATATGCGCATTGCTCCTTCTTTGCAACCACAAAAGTTGGCCACTGCAAAAGTAGAAGCCCACAACGGCTTAGATGCTGTAAATGCTGCTGCTAAGAGTATGCAGAGTGACGCACCAAGTTGCAATACTTGCGGACATATTACCATCAGAAGCGGCACATGCTACAAGTGTTTAAACTGTGGAAATAGCATGGGTTGCAGTTAAAATTTTTCCTTTACTTATGATGCTATGAAACTCTATGTTTAAAGTTTTATCAGTAATGCCCTTAGAATTTTATTTCTAGGGGCATCTTTTTTAAGTTATCTATGTAGTCATTGTTTTAAATACTGACGCGACAAAGACTTTGACTATTTAATCATTGTAACATTTATTTTTGGCGGATGCTATACAACGACACCCCTTTTTCACACGAACATTTTATGCGCCAGGCATTGCGTGAAGCGGAGGAAGCTTTTGCCAAAGATGAAGTTCCAGTAGGCGCAGTAATAGTGATGAACAATAAAATTATTGCACGTGGGCACAATCAGGTGGAGTTACTGAATGATAGTACCGCCCATGCAGAAGTTCTGGCGCTTACAACCGCCTATCAGGTGATGGGAAGTAAGTACTTGCCCGATGCCACATTATATGTCACTGTAGAGCCTTGCCTGATGTGCTGTGGCGCATTATATTGGGGCAAAGTTGGCAAGATTGTTTATGGTGCCGGCGATGAAAAGAATGGCTACAATCATTTTACCAATCACAATCCTTTTCCAGTTAAAACAGAAATAATTACCGGGGTATTAGCAGGAGAATGTGCTAGACTGATGAAAGACTTCTTTAAAGCGAGGAGGTAGTAAATAGAAAAAGCCCTTGAAATAAATCTTCAAGGGCTTTTAATTATATAAATCAAGGCTTAAAATATTAATTCTCTAATGGAGTATTCTTTCTTGAAGTTAGTTTTTCAACCACAGATTCTAATCTTCTTTGTTTTGTTTCTCCTCTTTTAGAATCTTCTAAGTAAGAAACATACTCGTTTTGATGAGCAACAGAAAGAGAAGTAAAGAACTCTCTAGCTTCTTTGTGCTTCTTGAAAATTTTTTCTAACTCAGCAGGAGGTACAACCAAGTTCTTTTCGAATTCTACAGCGGTTGTTACAGAAGTAACTTCCGCTACTTCTACAGACGAAATGCTAGTCCCATTTTTTATTGGAAGAGGAAGGGCAGCTACTTCAGTTTTCTTAAAACGTATTGCATTCCAAACGTTGTCTATCGATACTTGATTTACGTTTTCAAAGCCACTTTGAATCAATAAGTCCCAACTGCATTGCCTGTTTAGGTCACTAACGATTTTACTTGTTTGCTTTGGATAGGCTATCCAGACTTTACTGTTTGAGTGCAGAGCGGAGAATACTTCCCTTAAAATATTATTAAGTTGGTTCTGATTAACTGCAAAAATCAGTGCAAAATCAATTTTTCTAGATTTGAGGAGAGGGGTTACGTTCTTAGCGTAAGACAGCTTAACAAATTGCTTTTCAATTGATGATGGAAGTCCTTGTATCAGTAAGGATCTTTCATCTTTTAATTCTAAATCTTCAAATAAACTAGTAGACATGCCTAAAAATTTGTATTAGGTGATGTAAATGAGGAGTGCAAAGATAAATAATGTTAAGCTAATAAATGGATAAATTATAAAAGATGCAATTTTTAACAACAAATTTGGCTGAAAAGAAAGCATAATTAAAATTTCTATGTATTGTCAACTATTTGCTATCAATGTTCCTTCTTTGCTTTCTTCGGTCTCGGTATTTAAGTATTGGCACCCTGCTTTCGGTTCCATTTATGATGCGAGTGATGTTTTTCTGATGAGTCATAACGACCATTGCAGCAACTAAAACAGCAAATATTCTGTATAGTCTCTCATGTTCATTAAAGATAAATAAAATGAAAACCATGAAAGAAATACCAGCCAGTATTGAACTTAGCGAAACGAAACGAGTTAGAAATAATACCAATAAAAAAACACCTACACAACAAAGCGCTACCAAAGGTTGTATGGCAACTGCCATCCCAAAGAGTGTAGCAACACCTTTGCCCCCTTTAAAATCAGCCCAGATTGGAAATATGTGACCAGCAACAGCAGCCAACCCAAGTCCAATCATAAAGTTGGTACGCTCCAATTCATTCGTTAGGTAAAAAGGGATGAATATGTAGAGAGAAGTGCCAATTACGCCCTTCAACATATCTACAATCATTACGAACGTACCCCATTTTTTGCCTAGAATCCTGTAGGTATTTGTAGCTCCAGCATTGCCACTGCCATAGTCTCGGATGTCTATCTCAAAGAAGTATTTGCTTACCCAAACAGAAGTGGGTATAGAGCCAATTAGATATGATAAAACTATAAGAAAAATCTCCCTCATTATACAAAATTAGTTAGTCGTGTCGTCACAAATATATTGAAAAACTTAAATTCAAAGCAATACCCTTTCCCAATTTTATGCTGTCATTAGGAATTGAAGTGCAATCCAATTACTTTTTGTAATAGTTTTAAGGTGCTTCCATCCTTTCAAAGTAGTGGCAGCCAGAATATCTTTTTCATCTTCTTGCAACAATCCACTCAGCAGAATTTGCCCATCAGCGGCTGCAGCACTAGTAAGTGCTTCTATATTTGCAAGAATGATGTTCTTATTGATGTTGGCTAGTACTATATCAAATTTTTTATCAGTTGCGGCAGTGTCTGCTTTATAAATCTTGATCTGTTTACAGTTGTTACTGGCTATGTTTTCAAGCGAGTTTTCAATGCACCAATCATCATAGTCAATCGCTTCAATTTCCTTACCTCCCAGTTTTTCGGCAAGTATTGCAAGAATTCCTGTGCCTGAACCAAAGTCCAGAACAGTTTTGCTTTCGAAATCAATATCCCGCATTAGTTGCATCATCATATAAGTAGTTGCGTGGTGACCAGTACCGAAACTCATCTTGGGTGTGATGATAATCTCATGTGTCACACTTTTGAGCGGCGCATGAAAAGATGCACGCACACCTACAAAATCATCCACAGCCATCGGGTTAAAGTTACTTTCCCATACTTCATTCCAGTTCTGCTGAGGCAAGCTATTGGTGGTATAGTTGAGCGAATGCCCGTTGATTAAAATCTTTAAAGCAGCTTCATCGAATGTATTTTCAGAAGAAAATGCCTTAAGTGCAGTATCCGTTTCTTCAAATCCATCGAAACCAATTGAAGAGAGTTCGGCAATCAAAAGGTCTTTCAAAACGGCATCTGTTGTATCAATCGTAATCTCTGTATAGTTCATTTTACTGTTGTAAGTGGTGGCAAAGCTACCGAAGTAAGTTATAAGTTATGAATTATGAGTTTCTGGAGTGAACACATAATTTTTAAAAAATGGTTTAAAGTATAAACTGTGATTGCATTTTAGCCATATTTTTGTACTGAAACAAACAATCTTTCGATTTACTAGTTATCTAAATAAACGTATACATTATGAAAAAGAAAAACATCATTCTGGCAGTTGCAATGGCCTTCTTCACATTTGCAGTAAATGCTCAATCTGTTAAAACAGAAAGCATAAAAGTATATGGCAATTGTGCACAATGCAGAAGCCACATTCAAAAAGCTGCTACAGCAGCCGGTGCAACAGTTGCGAAATGGAACGTAGATACCAAAGTACTAACAGTAACTTTCGACGCTACTAAAACTGATTCTAAGAAGATACAAGCTAAAATTGCTGAGGTTGGATATGACACCCAAGAAGCAACTGCTACTGATGCCGCATACAACAAATTGGATGAATGTTGCCAGTACGATAGAAAAAAGAAAAAAGGATAGAGATATATGAAGTTTGAAATATCAGTTATACAAGCCCTTAGAGTTAATCCTTTAAGGGCTTTTCTGTTTTGCGTCATGTTTATAACAACCATATTTCATCTTTCAGATTTCATAACTTCCATAGATTTGCCATCTTCCATTTTAAATACTCTTAAATATGAAAAAAATATTACTTCCGCTTGCCGTTGCTATTGTTTCATCAGGAGCAGCACAAAACAAGATGACGCCCGAACTACTCTGGAAACTTGGCAGGGTTGCAGGTCTTGGTCTTTCAAAAGACAAACAATATGTGATTTATGCAGTCAATCAGCCTGATGTTCAGGGAAACACTTCTAATAGTAAGTATTACAAAATACCCATTACTGGTGGCAAAGCAGTGGAATTAGATGATGCTGTTGACAGTATCATGGTTAATAGTAAAATATCTCCCGACGGGAAATACATACTTACTACAGAGGAAGTTCCGGTAAAAAAGGTTCATTCATCAGATCTATATCCCGACTTGCCAAAAGCAAATGCTTATGTGTATGAATCATTAAACTACCGTCATTGGGATACTTGGGAAGATGGCAAATTTGGTCATATATTCTTTGCGCCGCTGATTAATGGTAAGCCTGGAGAAGCAAAAGACATTATGCCTAATGAACCTTATGATTGTCCTCAGAAACCTTCTGGTGGTGGTGAAGACTTCATCTGGCATCCCGACAGCAAACACATTTTGTATGTGACCAAAAAGAAATTCGGAACCGATTATGCCATCAGCACCAATACAGATTTGTATGAATACGACATCACTACTGGTACAACCAAGAATCTTACAGAAAACAACAAGGGCTATGATGTAGATCCTGCTTATAACAGTAAAGGAATTTTGGCTTGGTTACAAATGAAACGTGATGGCTATGAATCAGACAAGCAAGATTTGGTTGTTTCTGATGGCACAACGACCATTAACCTTACCAAGAGTCGTGATAATATCCATGTAGAAGGTTTTAAATGGGCAGAGGATAATAAAACCATTTATTTCTATGGCCCAATCAACGGTACTATGCAACTATTCTCTGTAAAATATCCCGGACAATCCAAGGTATTACCGTTTGTTAAACAAATTACTAAAGGAGATTTTGACATTACGGGCATAATAGGGCAAAAGGGAGACACCCTAATTGTTACTCGTACCGATATGAATCATGCCACAGAACTGTACACAGTAAACCTTGCTAATGGCGAAACACAAAAGCTTACACACGTAAACGATAACATTTATAAGAATATAGAAATGTGTAAAGTGGAACGGAAATATGTTCAAACTACCGACCAAAAGAAAATGTTGGTATGGGTAATTTATCCCCCAGACTTTGATACTACCAAAAAATATCCTACCCTTTTGTATTGTCAGGGTGGACCACAAGTTTCGTTGACACAGTTTTATTCGTATCGTTGGAATATGCAGTTGATTGCTTCAAATGGATACATTGTGGTAGCACCTTGCCGCCGTGGTATGCCGGGTTTTGGTACTAAATGGAATGAGGAGGTGAGCAAAGATTGGGGCGGACAAGTGCTACAAGATTATTTAAGCGCCATTGATGCAGTTAGTAAAGAAAAGTATGTAGACCTTAATCGTCGCGGATGTGTAGGTGCAAGCTTTGGTGGCTATTCGGCATTTGCGTTGGAAGGAATACACCAAGGACGCTTTAAAACATTTATTGCACACGATGGCATCTTCAATTTCAAAAGTATGTATGGCACTACCGATGAATTATTCTTTGAGAACTGGGAAAAGGGCGGTAACTATTGGGATAAGAACAATGCAATAGCACAACGTTCTTTTAGTCAAAGTCCTAATAATTTTGTTGACAAATGGAATACGCCTATCCTGATTGTACAAGGAGGAAAAGATTACAGAGTACCAATCGGACAAGGACAAGAAGCATTTCAGGCAGCACAGCTAAAAGGAATTAAAAGTAAATTCCTGTATCTCCCAGATGAAAACCATTGGGTACTAAGTCCACAGAATGCCTTAGTATGGCAAAGAGAATTCTTTAAATGGTTGAATGAGACAATGCCTGCGCTAATAAAATAAAAGTTAATCCTAAGTGTAGGTAGTTTCAATTCAAAAATCGTGTCAGATCGCTATAATCTGACACGTTTTCCTTTATACTGATTCCTTCCTTCGCTCCTTTCTTAGCAATTAATCTCGTGTTCCAGATCATTAATTTCGCATTCCACGTCACATCTCTCGCGAGATGGATAGTTCATCTCGCATTGTATTTCTTAATCTCGCATATGAGATGACTAATCTCAAACAACAAAACATTAATCTCGCGTGATTAATGCCTTAAAATTTGCGTTTTCTGTTTTTTATCAGTCTGTGCACTTATACCACTGCTAAATTCAGCTGTAAAATACTAACCCTTTATCAAGCCGAAAACATAGAATTGATACCAGCTTTCTTTAACAGTTACAATTGATATACACCTATTTGGGCCTCTACTCCAAATCGGGCATCAGCACTTCATTTCCCTTTATGATGAAAGACAACCGGTAGAAATCTACATTCTCTGCCACCCAAGGGTCTTGTATTTTCCATTCCCTGAAGTTGTCATTACTCACAATCAGGCAATGATTTCTTTTTACATATTGAAGTATAAAAACATCTGCCGTAGTTTCCCTTGGCGACTCTAAATAGGTGCACATTTTTTTTACTTTTTCCAACATAGGAGAATCTTCAATTTTATGCCTCAAAGAAGCATCTGCTATCATAGTAATGTCGCTGAAACCCTTCTCTTTCAAAAACTCAACCATCAACACAAGGTTGTGTGCATATACTTTCTTGTCTGTCCGTCCATTACTGTTGTGTGCCACATTGCTGGCATCCAGAACAATTGACCGATCCTGCATTTTATTAACCTCAAAGAACTCACCATCTGCGTGATAAGTGCCATATCGCTTTACAAAGTCACTTTTCTGCATAAATTCTGAAAGTGCGGTTGTCGTAAACATCGATTTCATAAACCACTGTGGAAGTGTCATCGTGTCTTCATAACGGTACTCCTCTATGTTACTTTCCAGAATAGCACTGAGTTTATTAAGCGAAATCTTTTTGCCCTGCTCAATTTTGGACATAACAATCAGTAAAACCCTTTGGTCATGCGAGATATCTCCTTGTTTTACAAACTCAAGGTCAGTGAATTTTGAAAAGTCTTTACCATCTCTTATTCCCAGTTCATTAGCAATTTTTAACTCTTCATAAACCCTGAAACCTCTTTTTCCTGCATCAATGAAGTCGGCGTAGGTAAGAAATCCTAATTCTTTTGCAGCTACGTATAGATTATTATCCAAAAAACCATTTGCAAAAGCACTCAAAAGTTTTTGACAATCCTCAAAGTTGTGATGTTTTGCATAAGTATATAAATCAAATGGATTGTTGATTGGCTCTTTTATCTCAATGGGGCAAGATTCATTTATCATTAACTCTTTAAAAGCAATGAATCCAGTAACGAACCCTTTCTTCTTCATTATTTCAAAGGTTGCCAAATCGCTAATTCCCGATTCTTTTACCAACAAATAGTCATCATATTTAGTGTAGCCCATTTCTAAGGACTCATAATAAACTGCTGCGTCGGGGTATCCTTTTTCATCCGCTGCTGTGTAGTTTTCCAACGTCTTAAAGCCTTGTGTTTTATGCAAAAGCAAGCAGGAATTATGGTAAACAGCAAAATAATCATCTGTTGGATTATTATCTTGGTGCAAAATAAAAACATTGTCTATGTGGTTTACATCTGTAAAACGACACATATCTTTCAGCGTTTCAAACTCAATCCTGGTCGCCATCTGTTGTACCTTAACAGAAAAATATTGGTATGCTTCTTTTCTCATATCATTGATTTAATTACTGTTGATTAATCTATATCTAAGTGTTTACGTAAACCGACTACTTCTTTTTGGGAGTTAATTATTTCTGCTTCATCTTTTGGCAATGTGGTTAGAGAAAGTTCTTTGGTCACATTCATAAAAAGCAAGACTGGAATAGTGTGTTTTTCAGATTGTTTATATTCTTCCATCAATTGATTGAATTCTAAATCTGTTATTTGCTGAAAATGGAGGTAATATTTCCACAATATTGGTGGAGTTACTTCACCAATAAATAAGCTTATCATCACAGCTCCTGCACGTTGGCTTACGCAATGCTTTATAATAGGATTTTCATTAATTGCGTCTTGCAATGAACCGAAAGTAGGGTATATATTTTCCTTGAAATAGGCAGAACCTCCTTTTGTTTGATAGCAATGCTGTGCCCATATTTCAGTTTTAGTCTGAAAGTCTTGGATTTTACTGCTTATCTGTTTTTTGATGGCAGTTAGCTCAGCAATTGATAGGAAATTGACATTAGGAAGATCAAGGCATTTTATGAAGTAGGGTGCTTTGTCACTGATGGATTTAATATTTAGAACTGCTGCTTTATCAAAAAAATTATCTACATAAAACCAAGTTGGCATTGACCAGATGGATTTGTCAATTGCATTTTTAGGGCACTGGTTGGTAAGTACATTTACTGGCTTCAGCCTTCCCTCACTTTCTTTACCTTCATCTGAGTAAAAAAATTCAAACCCATCAGTCTCGCAGAGAGAGAGCATGCCAGCATGACCAGTTTTTTTAAAATAATCAACAAGACCAAATTCCCACTCTTTAAGTACATTACCAATGGCGTTTTGAATCCTTTTATAGTTCAAGAATACATTTTGGGGAGGGTGTTTTAGTGACTTGAAATGTTTCCTGACTTCAAGATAGGAGTCAATCATCTCCCGCATATCCCCATCCGCTTTTTCAACCTGATCTACCATGGTCGCTTTTTCATCAATCGTCATAGAACTTTGAACTTCTTCAAAAGTTATTGCAAAACCACAAAATCCGATTGCATTGAGTACATCGCTCAATATGTAACTAACTTTCAACTGATAGGCGAAGAATTGATCGGTAAGCAACTGGTCAGAAAAGTCAAAATGGATAATTCGCATTACAATCTTTTGATGCAAGTGTAGTCTTTATTACACGGAATAGGTTCTTTATTATTTCCAGTTGTTTTTGCTTTAAACAATTACACTTCATTATGCCTCACTGAAACTACATTTTGCATCACAAAGCATAGCTTACTGAATGATAAAGGAGTTCTTTTACAAATTATTTACTTACCTGTACATATCAATTAAACCAATACTAATTATTAGAGTATAATTGCTAGTAATTTGAAAAATAAAAAAGCGATATGAAAAAGAGTCTTTTACTTAGTTTACTTGTAATGATGTTTGCGAAAAGTTTTGCTGCCGTGAAACCCAATAGTTTATTTTCCGATAACATGGTTTTGCAACGTGGCGTTGTTGTTCCTGTTTGGGGTACTGCCAGCGATAGTGAAAAAGTGACGGTTGAATTCAACGGTCAGAAAGTAACCACCATTGCCAAAGATGGCAAGTGGATGCTTAAATTAAAACCTTTGAAGGCAGGCGGTCCTTACAAAATGATTATCAGCGGACAAAATACGATTACCATTCAAAATATTTTGGTTGGTGAAGTTTGGGTCTGTGGTGGTCAGAGTAATATGGAACGTCAGCTTGGATTGCGTTCTGGTCAAAAGCCAATCGTAAACTGGATTGAGGAAGCCCTCAATGCAAATTATCCAGAGATACGTCAATATCATGTGGGTAGAAAAGCCTCAGATACAATCGTTGCGGATGCCAATTCCAAATGGGAAATTTGTGATACTACTTCTGTAAGGGAATTTAGCGCAGTCGGCTATTTCTTCGCCCGCGATTTGTACAAACAACTAAAAGTTCCTATAGGTTTGTTGTTTTCTACTGTTGGCGGAACAACTGCAGAAAGTTGGACTACTAAAGCTACTTTGGAGGGCAATTCAGAGTTGAAAATATTGGCTGAACAATATGATAAAGCCAAATTGGCATATCCCGATGCTGTAGCAAAATATAAAAAAGACTTACCCACTTTAATGCTTAAATACGCAGCCGATACCCTTGTTGCATTAGCTGCCCACAAACCTTTTCCTGCCAAGCCTGCTCCCCCTCGCAACCCTGCAGGCGGTGCTGGCGGGTTGTATAATGCCATGATAAATCCGATAATTCCTTATGCTATCAAGGGAGTTATCTGGTACCAGGGTGAGAGCAATGGTGGTCGTGGAAAACAATACCAGACGCTGTTTCCTACAATGATTACCGATTGGAGACAACATTGGAATCAAGGAGATTTTCCATTCCTTTTTGTGCAAATTGCACCATACAGAGGAGCTGACCCAATGATTAGGGAAGCACAATTTCTTACACTAAACAAAGTTCCCAATGTGGCGATGGTGGTTACTACCGATTGTGGCGATTCTGCCGATATCCACCCTGCCTACAAACAACCTGTTGGCAACCGTTTGTCTTTGGCTGCTAGGGCGTTGGCATATAAAGAAAAGATTGAATATTCAGGGCCTCTGTTCGATAATTATGCAGTAAAGGGTACTGAAGTAGAAATCTCTTTTACACATACTGGCAAAGGATTGGTGGCTAAAGACGGAGAATTAACTGGTTTTAGTATCTGTGGACCGGACAAGAAATTTGTTCCTGCGATGGCTGTTATCAGTGGCAATAAAGTAATCGTTTCCAACCCCAATATCTCTTTTCCATTAGCAGTGAGGTATGGATTTGTAAGTGTACCTCATGTGAATTTATTTAATCAGGAAGGTTTACCCGCCTCACCGTTTAGAACCGATGTTGAGTAAATTAACAATTAGCCTAATATCTAAAACAAAACATTAACTAGCATTAAAATAGTCAACATGAAAAATAGCATAGCGTCAAGTTTTTTAGTTCTTTTCTTATCTCTTTTTACTTTTTCACAAGGGTTTGCATCGGTAAAGCCTAACAGTCTTTTTTCCAATAATATGGTTTTGCAACGCGGTGTTCCTATTCCTATTTGGGGCACAGCCAATGAAGGAGAAAAGGTAACAGTAGAATTTAATAGTCAGAAAGTATCTACAGTTGCTAAAGATGGTAAATGGATGGTAAAACTAAAAGCACTTAAAGCTAATAGCAAACCCTCTACCATGACTATCTCTGGAGAGAATACAATAACTATAGAAAATATTCTTGTGGGTGAAGTATGGGTTTGCAGTGGACAAAGCAATATGGAAATGTCTATTTCTTCGGCATGGCCTAAGCCAATTACAAATGTTAAGGAAGAAATTGCAGCAGCCAATTATCCTGAAATTCGCCAGTATCATATTGCCAAAAAGGCTTCTGATACCCTTGTTAGTGATGCAAACACTACCTGGGTTGTTTGTGATACGACAACCGTAAAAGATTATTCTGCAGTTGGTTACTTTTTTGGTCGCGATTTATATAAGTCATTAAAAGTTCCTATTGGATTGTTATTTACTTCATGGGGAGGTACACCTGCAGAAAACTGGACTACAAGGGCTTCTTTGGAAGGCAACTCTGAGCTGAAATCATTAGTAGAAAATTATGAGAAAGCTAAAAAGAAATATCCAGAGCAATTAGAAGAATTCAAAAAGAATCGAAAAGCATTAATGGCTAAATGGGCAGATGATAGTGTTGCAGCTAGTATTGCCAATAAACCAATTCCAAAAAAACCAGTGTCACCTAGAAATCCTGAGGGTGGCGCAGGTGGATTATACAATGCTATGATTAATCCGTTAATTCCTTATGCCATAAAGGGCGTAATCTGGTATCAAGGCGAGTCTAACGGTACTAGAGCAAAACAATACCGTACCCTTTTCCCTGCCATGATCA
>CANGFK010000013.1 GCA_947452925.1 Chitinophagaceae bacterium
CGTTACAGGGTTGTTTACGTTTATTGCTTTGTTAAGTAAAGCATAGTAGTTATCCTTTAAATTTAATGCTGGAGGAGAAGGAATGATATAACCTGCTGGTGGTGCTGTCGATGTATCGGCACGTTCTAATGCGCTAATGGGTAATACCCAAAAATTATTTGATTTTGCATAAGAAAAGTTATCATTAACTACGATATCAGAGTTTTTATTTAAATCATTGTAAATTAAGATCTGGGTACCATAGGGAACGTTTGCCCAATTGAACGTATTAGGGAACCAGTATTTACCAGAGGCAATCCCAAAAACATTTTCCCCATTTATGGATGGAAAAGAATCTAGATTACTATCATAAACAATAAAATGACTGATGTCTACAGTTTCATGTTTCCCTCCAGCTTCTGTACAGGATCTTTTACCAACTACAACCATCTGTATGTAATCGTTACCTGGTTTATTTCCTTTAGATATCTGTGTCGTTAAAACTACCTGAGCTGAAGAAGAGATGCCAATTGCTAGAAGTAGGAGTAGTATTATATTCTTTACCATAATGAACAAACATTGAAATGGACACGAAAGTATCACTAATATGTTTTCGATACTTTATTTTTTATCAAAATCACCGATTTTTGTATGTAATTTGTTTATAAAATGAGAAAAAAAATTACGAAAATTTCGAAATTCTATAAAATCTCTGGAAGCTACTTCAAAAATTTTATTTTACCCCTTTTCTCATTCTCGTGGGTGTTACTCAATTATCATACCTACTTTAACGGAATAATTGACTAGTTTAGTATAGGTGCCTTTATTTTATGTTTTTAAGAAATGCAAAGGTCTCTTAGGCAGTTTCTGTTGACTTGGGGTCTGGGACTTTAAAGCAGTCTCTAAATCTTCTCTCACTTTAGGGTGGCTGGCGTTAATGCTGCCGGAAGAGGAGCTTATAGTAATTCCATAAGAGTAGGAGTGGGCTAGAAAACTGAAGAATTGCCACAGGCTTACAAAGAAAAGAGAAATGAAGAGCGCGCAACTTTTTTTCTCTTTTCTTTTTCAGTGCTTCTGTGGTATCCTTTTTTAGCTCATTTACAACAAAGAAAAACCAATTAGTAGCAACACATCCAAACTAGCTTCTGTATTTATTTCACCGTTTTATAAACCAATCACCTGCTCTTTTCTATAAATTTACCGCTAAATAGATAGAAAGATGCAAGTTGACAAGACCACGCTACAAGATATTTCGATTTTTCACAGGGAAGAAGAACAGTCCGTTTTTTATCACCTCAACAGAACACAAACCAATGGTGGAAGGGAATACCTGCGTTGGCTACTATCCAAACCGCTTACCTCCATTGCTGAAATAACCGATGCACAACATACCATCAAAGACCTTTTGCAAAATAATAGTCAACTGCCAACTACCATCACCAATGGAACCATCATGGTTATTGAAAGTTTTCTGGAGGCAGGTGTTGACGATTATCCTGCCAAACCAAACATCGTTAACAGTGTCGTGTATAAAGTGGCTAGTGCGGCCGATTATTCCATCACCAAATACTCAGCTGCTCACTTTTTAGGCTTTGTAAAAGACCTGCAAACAATAGCTTCAATCCTTCAACCCATCACGCAAAGCAATCAAATTGCCACTTGGTGCGAAAAGATAAACCTGTTGTTGCAACGTCCTGTTTTGCAAACAATTCTGGAATGGTCGCGTGACAAAAAGCTTACACCAAAAGAGATATTATGGTGGGGGCGATATATAAAACTACATTTTAAACAACAGACGCAAGAGTTACTGGAGATTTACAGTAAACTGGATGCTTACACTAGCCTTGCAATAGCTTGTAAGGAATATCAGTTTGTTTTTCCACTGATTAATGAAAGTAAAGAGCCATACATTAAAGCCGATGGACTGTATCATTTATTACTAGAAAAGCCAATAAGTTATGACGTGACGCTGAACAGAGATACCAACTTTATGTTTTTAACCGGCGCCAACATGGCTGGGAAAAGTACTTTCATAAAGGGAGTAGGTATCTGTGTTTATCTGGCACATATTGGGATGGGGGTGCCTGCAAAGGCAATGGAAATAAGTCTTTTTGATGGATTATTGACTAATATTCAGGTGGAAGACAACATTATAAAAGGAGAGAGTTACTTTTTTAATGAGGTACAACGTATCAAGAGAACGGTGGACAAGTTGACTGATGGAAAGAAATGGTTGATACTGATTGATGAACTCTTTAAAGGAACCAATGTGCAAGATGCAATGAAGTGTAGCCTTACAGTGATAGAAGGATTGCGGAAGACGGGTAATGCTTTGTTTGTTTTGTCTACCCATCTGTATGAGATAGCCGAGCCTTTACAACAATATTCTAACATTGATTTCAGGTATTTTGAAACGAGTGTAGAAAATGACCAGTTGGTATTTGGATATCACCTGCAAAAAGGGGTGAGTAATGACAGGCTAGGGTATCTTATCTTGAAACGAGAGGGGGTGATAGAGATGTTGGAGAAGTTGTAGGAGGTAGGGGTGCAGTAACACGGGTATAGAAATAGAAAAATCGTACAGTGATTCTTTCTGTAGTATGAGCGTTTTCAAGCCAATTTTGTTTTTAGTAATTTTAGTCTAAGCAAAGTAGATTGGAGGGAGGAAGAAGTGAAATGGACACTAAAACCGCACTAATTATCCCCAAAAGGGGCTTTTTCTATTATTTTTTCATGAAATTTCAACTTTTATTTAGCAAAAGCAGCATCGGAACAAAAAATTTGTCTATTTTGGTGGGATAAATTTTATCTCAAATGAATGAACAAGCAATTATATATGGATGCTTGCACAAAGACCCTCTCTGTCAAAGGGAGTTATATAACTATTTCAGCCCTAAAATGCTTGGTGTTTGTTATCGTTTTGCCTCTAATAAAGAGGATGCAGAAGATATGATGCAGGATGGGTTTATAAGGGTGTTTACTATGTTGCACAGCTATGCAGGTGAAGGATCTTTTGAGGGATGGGTAAGAAGAATTATTGTTAATAATTGCATTAATTTCTTGAAGAAACACAAAAAGTTTAATGAGAGCATTGGACTGGAGTTTGCGGAAGAGTTTACAGAAAGAGAAGAGTCATTAGCATCTAGAATGCAGGGAAGGCAAGTGGTTGAGTGTATCAGATGTCTGCCAATGGGATACAGAACAGTATTGAATTTATATGCAATAGAAGGATATAGTCACAAGGAAATTAGCGAATTGTTGGGGGTAGGAGAGAGTACTAGCCGCAGTCAGTACACTAGAGCAAAAGTATTGTTGGAAAAAGTATTATTGAAGAAAGGAATAATAGAAAATACGAACAAAAAGATTGGTTGGCTTTCTCCAGCAAAGTAATAGAAAGACAATTAACAAATGAAGGAAGAAAAGAATTTTGATGAGTTAGAACAATTTTTGCAATCTGAGGCGGATAGTCAAACCATGTATCCCTCCGATTCAGTTTGGTCTAATATATCCAAGCAGATTCAACCAAAAAGGTCTTGGCCTGCTCTTACTATCATAAGTTTATTTATATTAGGATCATTGGGTATTGCTACCCTGATGAACTATCCTCCAGAAAACCCTCTCAACAAAATTCATTTTTCAGTTACAAAGAATCAAGCACAGGTTAATAAAAACACTTCTCCAACTGCTGTATCTATTAAGTCTAGCTTGCATCACGAACTTGAAGTTTCAACTACGGCAATCAATAAAAGAAAAGAAGCAAAATCTGTTAGCCTTATTTCTGGCAATACCAATCTTCTTTCTTTCAATCAATTAGCTTCAGATTTAAGTTCTATCAAAAAGGATAAACAAGAAAGTGTAGGTGCACAATATGAATCTCTTTCCTCTAGTAACAAGCCTTTTGAGAAAGGAATACTTGAAGCTATTGCAAACAACGATTTGTCTGGGCATCAACCTGTGATAAACAAAAAATTGAAGAAAAATAACACGTTTACTGATGCTGATAATGCAAGTGTTGCAGACAACCTGAAGGGTAAGCTAGACTATGAAGTTTACGGAACGCCTTCTTTTAGTTTTAGGACATTGGCAGAAGACAGGTTTGCAAACAGTGGTTCCACTACCTCATCGGCGAATAAAAAAGTGAATCAAAGGGCTGGATTGGGTAGCGAGTTGGGAGTAGGATTGAGGTATAAATCATCAAAGGATTTTACTTTAAAGGTTGGTTTGCAGTTTAATATCAGACAATATTATATAGACGCTTACAGTTCTCAGGGGCTTGCAACGATAGAAGTGTTGCAAAACAATAAACTAGATTCCATCAATGTAGCGTCTAAATATGGAAATAGTATGAATGGTACTGCCACCAGATTGACCAACAGGTTGTATCAGGTTTCTGTTCCAATTGGTATAGAATGGAATGCCTTTAATACCAAACATATCGGACTTAGTTTGAGTGCTTCCATACAACCCACGTTTTCTTTGAACAAGAATGTTTATATCATTTCTACCGATTATAAATATTATGCAAATGGAGAGTCACTCTTCAGGAAATGGAATGTGAACAGTGCACTTAGTGCTGATTTCTCTTATAAGCTCAAAAATACTACCCTCTACGTTGGACCTCAAATACGTTACCAACACCTTCCTACTTACGTGGACAAGTACCCGATAAAAGAATACAGGGTAGATTATGGTATTAGGGTAGGTGTAATAAAATCACTCCGATAAATTTCACAATCTCTTTTAAAGCTTCTTGAATAGTTTTGCGCAATGAGACAACTACTTTATTCATCATTGCTACTATTGTTGGTAGCAAACGCTTGTAAATCCAAGAAAGACAATAATGCAACGCTGCCCGAACAGTCAAACACTTCGGATACAACTACTTTCTATGATATAAAAAGTTTTTTTGAAAGTGAAATAAACGACGTAAAGACCACGCCCTATTTTATGTATACCAAAATAACTAAGGACGATAAAAAGAAGGATTCTTTGCCAATCACCATCAAAGATTTTATAGAATTGGCAAAGCCATTTACAGAAAAGGATATTACTCAAAAGGAGATAAAACATTTTTATAAAGAAGATGTCTTCAGAGATTTGAGTACTAAAAGCATCACCTTCAGCTACAGCACTAAGAATCCGGAACTGGAAATTCAAAATATTGATGTATTGGTAAACGAAGAGACAAACAAGGTGAAGTTTGTGATTATAAGAGTCAACAAGACTACAAGTGACTCCATTGTAATTAGCCAAATGAACTGGAACAAAGGCAACAGTTTTTTCATTAATAAAACTGTAGTGAAAAAAGATGGAAATAAATCTTCTACGCAACAGTTGGTAAGCTGGAATAACTAATACAAAACAAAGATTCAACAGCTGACTTCATTAACACCTGCAACCTTCTGCTTTTTTCAGCGTTCATTTATTTAGATGACACAAGAACAGTTTAAAAATATTGCCCATACCATTCCCCATGAGCCAGGCATCTACAAGTATTTTAATGAGAACGATCAATTATTATATGTAGGTAAGGCAAAAGACCTGCGTAAACGGGTGGGCTCTTACTTTTCTAAAAGCTTGGATAACTTCAAGACAATGCAACTTGTTAAGAAGATACACCACTTTACATTTACGATTGTAGATAGTGAGCAAGATGCTTTCTTATTGGAAAATGCCCTGATAAAAGAATATAAACCACGCTACAACATCAATCTAAAGGATGACAAAACCTATCCTTTCATCGTTATTAAGAAAGAGTCTTTCCCACGGGTATTCTTTACCAGAAAGAAATTGCATGATGGTTCAGAATACATTGGGCCATTCACCAATCAAGATACAGTTCGTGACTTGCTTGCATTCATCAAAGAATATATACCCCTCCGAAATTGTAAACTCCCTTTGACAGAAACTAATATCAACAAAGGCAAGTTTAAAGTTTGTTTGGAGTATCATTTAGGTAACTGCAAAGGACCTTGCGAGGGGTTGCAATCTTTTCAGGACTATAGTGATGGCATTCAGCAAATGCGTGATATGCTGAAAGGAAATGTAGGTTCTGTTATTACGAACTACAAAGAACAGATGCAAGACTTTGCGGCAAAGATGGAATTTGAAAAGGCTGAGATGTTCCGCAAGAAGATTGAACAGTTGGAAAACTATCAATCCAAAAGCGTGGTGGTCAGCAAGCATCTTTCCAATCTGGATGTATTTTCTATTTTGCGCGATGGCGATGTTGCCTATGTAAACTACCTGATGGTTCAGGCGGGTACTATCATTCAGACGCATACGGCACAACTAGAAGCACATTTAGATGAGTCTGACGAAGAGGTCTTAGCGTTTGCTATTATCAACATGCGGGATCGCTTCAACAGTCAGAGTAATGAGATAATAGTGCCGATACCAATCACTTTTCCCGATGAAAGAATTGCTATAACAATTCCTAAAGCAGGAGATAAAAAGAAGCTATTGGAGCTGTCTCTTAAAAATGTAAATTACTTTCAAGAGGAACTGCGTAAGAAAAAGATATTGCATCTTGAAGGCAAGTCTGATTGGGAAAAGAAGAGTGTGCTATACGAATTGCAAGAATACCTTCAATTGCCCGAAGCACCTGTTCATATTGAATGCTTCGATAACTCCAATTTTCAAGGAAGCTTTCCTGTCAGTGCGATGGTTTGCTTCAAAGAAGGTATGCCAAGCAATAAAGATTATCGACATTACAACGTAAAAACAGTAGAAGGCATCAACGACTTTGCTACTATGAAAGAAGTGGTGGGTAGAAGGTACAAAAGATTGGTAGCTGAGGAGCAAAGTCTTCCACAACTAGTGATTATTGATGGGGGCAAAGGACAGCTTGGTAGCGCTATGGAAGCAATCTCCGAATTGGGTTTGGTAGGACAGATGGTTGTTGTTGGGTTGGCTAAAAATGAAGAAGAAATTTTCTTTCCGGGGGATAGTGAATCAAAAAAACTGCCTTGGGATAGTGATAGCCTCAAGTTGATTCGCCGCATCAGGGATGAAGTGCATCGTTTTGGCATTACCTTTCACCGCAATAAACGTAGTAAAGGAACTTTTAAAAATGAACTGGAAGAGATTAAAGGAATTGGCAAACAAACTGCCGAAGATTTGTTGAAAGCCTTTAAGTCGGTGAAGAATGTCAAGCTTAAATCTGAGAAAGAACTTGCCGAAAAAGTGGGACTGGCAAAAGCAAAACTCATTATCAATCACTTTAGTGCAAAAAAAATATAACAACAGGAGATGCAGGATTATATAAATATAGGTAAGCTAGTAGCCACTTTTGGTTTGAAAGGAGAATTGATTTTGCAACACAGCCTTGCCAAGAAGCTGGTGCTAAAAGGGGTGGAGGCCATCTTTGTAGAACAAGTGAAAGGAAGCTATCTTCCTTATTTTCTTCTTACTTCAAAGGCCAAGACACACGATGAAACCTTTGTTCAGCTAGAAGGAATAGGAACAAAAGAGCAAGCGCACCGTTTGATTTCTAAACAAGTCTGGTTGTTGGATGCAGATTTCAGAAGGCTTGCTGGCAACACCAGCCCTATTTCTTTATTGGGCTACAAGCTGTTTAATGAGGAGGAACATATTGGCAATATTGAGGAAGTAATAGAACAACCCCACCAGGTACTCTTGAAAATAACGTACAAAGGCAACGAAGCCCTCATCCCGCTTCATGATGAAACCCTCGATAAAATAGATAGAAAGAAAGGTGAAGTCTATGTAACACTCCCCGATGGACTGTTGGAGATTTATGGGTAATAACTTTTCGGAATAGTATATCATGCGAATCAAGAGTTGAAAGTACCGTTAGGTACGAAATATTTGTAGTAATCCCGTAAAGGAGCGGATAAGAGTGCCGTAGGCACGGCATATCTTTTTAAATGGCTAGATTAATTCATTAACGATTGAGATCATTAACCAATATGTCGTCCCCAAAGGGACTTTAGCTTATCTAATCACTGAATTTTCTACCAATATTCCGTGCCCATAGGCACTTGTCTACACTGTTTTAAAATCTTGATTCGCACATATAAATTAAAAAGCCGCTTCAACAAATTACTGTCCGAAGCGGCTTTTTAGTTCAGTATTATCTAAGAAGCTGTTTTAGTTAATTGTTAATAATTACTTATGAGTGTTTATTTAATTGGAACAAGGCAAATTTTGCAGCCATAGTCCAACGCCTAAGGCGAAAAATTTAACGCAGTTACAGTTAATATTAAACCTTATAAGGAATATCAAATAATTAACTCAAACAGCTTCTCAGATTACCCCCACAGGTTCGAAGGGTATTCTCCACTAGTCACCAATTTTTCTACACTTGCTTTCACGCCCGGTGCATCTTCTTTGTAAGTAACGCCAAACCATTGCGCATCGGTACCTATTACTTCAATGGAACCAAGATTTTGTTTCATGAATTCATCCGCAGTCTTTGGAATGAAAAATTCCGACTTAGGAACATTCATTTCTTCGTCTAGAAACTGCTCAAAAAGTTGTTCTGCAAAAGGAATAAAGCTAGTGCCAAAACAATAGAAGTTCATACTCACTTTTGTGTCTGCAGGTAAAACGGTGGTAGTACCTTCTTCCTCATACACAATCTCTTCGCCGGCTTTGTAAATTTTGGTACGCTCGTTTATGCCCACCAAATTACCCTCGCCATCAATGCTGCAAACACCTCTGCTCACGCTTCCGTTTTCACTCAAGGTATTTTTCAGGTTATAGCCAATCAGTGCATATAAATTGTCAGCAACTCTTGTATTAATAAATGCTGATGCCTTTGCAAAGCCATCCTGACCATAGAAGTCATCTGCGTTTATAACTGCAAAAGGTTCTTTCAAAACATCTTTGCAACACAACAAGGCATGTGCCGTTCCCCAAGGTTTTGTTCTGTCTGCTGGCAAAGTTCTGTTGCCCAAAAAAGACTCTAACTTCTGATAGACGTAGGCTGTTTCTATTTTTCCTGCAAGCTTAGGTTCAAAGATGGCCTTGAAGCTATCCGCAAAATCTTCTCTGATAATGAATACTACTTTGCCAAATCCTGCTCTGATGGCATCATAAATGGAGTAATCCATTATCGTTTCTCCATTTGGTCCAAATCCTGCAACTTGTTTCATTCCTCCGTACCTGCTTGCCATTCCTGCAGCCAATATTACCAAAGTGGGCTTCATATATTTGTAATAATTATTTTTGAAAAAATAGATTAACAGTGGGGTGCAATAAATAATAATTCTCTTTATGCAACTAAATTTCGCGGGCAAACATAAAGTATTTATCCAAAATATACAATATAGTATAGAATCAAATTCCTGCTTTGTTAATATCTTACGGTTAGACGAGATTCATCCCCTAATAAGTGGGAACAAGTTTTTCAAACTTCAGTTACACATTCTGGCAGCAATCAATACCCAATATTCCACCATTGCCACGTTTGGTGGCGCCTATTCGAACCATATTATTGCAACCGCTTGCTACTGCCATCAGCTTGGTTTTAAAAGTGTGGGTATTATCCGGGGCGAAGAGCCTGCCCAAAAAAGTAATACCTTACTGCAGGCAGAGGCGTTTGGTATGCAATTAATATATGTATCTAGAGAATTGTTCAAGGAAAAAGATAAGGTCATTAGAAGTTTTAAAGATGAAAATTATTATTGGGTAAATGAGGGTGGATATAGCCGTTTGGGAGCCGAAGGAGCTGCGGATATTTGTAGTTGGATAGATGGAAGTTACACCGATATCGTTTGTGCTGTCGGAACCGGAACAATGATGGCGGGATTGATAATAGAAGCAAAGCCTCACCAGAAAGTAACCGGCATAAGTGTACTAAAAGGTAACGAAAAATTAATAGAATCAGTGACGGATTTATTGACTGATGAGGAAAAAAAGAAGCATTTTGAGTTGATGGATGGCTATCATTTTGGAGGTTACGCCAAACATCCCGAAGCTTTATTGGATTGGATGAATTTGTTTTACCACCAAAGCAAAGTGCCTACCGATCTGGTGTATACCGCCAAACTTTGCTATGCAGTAAACGACTTGTTACAGAAAGGGTACTTTGCACCCAACAGCAAAATAATGATTATCCATAGTGGGGGACTGCAAGGCAACAATTCATTGCCTGCGGGACGATTAGTTTTCTAGCATGATTACTAATTTGTACACTAAAACTGAGTATCAGAAGGAGAGGATTTTAGTAAATGCACACATGCTAGGTAAATATTAATTGACGATGTAGGCTAGCTGAGAAACTGAAAGAAAAAGGCAATGCTTCATGTTGCTTTTTGTATGCGTGTCTTGGTGGCAGATGCTGCCAAACTATCAGCAAACGATCCCATAGAAAGTAGTGGCAATAACGCCTTCAATCTGGCGTGTATTAAAATAGCGGGCATAACCCACCAGGAACATTCCTTTTTTAGCGGGGTCAAAAACAACCTTTCCGAAGCTTTTTGTGAGCCCGATTGTTTGGGTGCAGTCAGCCTCCGGGGGGATTTTTTCATCTAATTTATAAAACCCAAACCTTATCCTGATTCCGTCTTGCCCAATTGGTTTACAGGCTTTGTGCGAAGCAGGATCCATGCTGATGATGGTACCGCCTAGTTCACCCTCAGTCCTGAAGTCTATCAATGGAGAAGTAGACGCAACGGGTGAGAGGTTATATCCTTTTTCGCCGGTATTTAGCCCACACTTCATACGGTCACTATCAGTCATAAAAGAGTTGCGTTTCATCCGCCCGATGCCTATCGTTCTCAATGCTTTCTGATACGCTTTTCTCGCTTTTTTAGTATTGTCAATGTCGGCAAGGCTATGTGTGTTTTTGATGGTCGATTTCTTGTAACACCTATTAAATTTTAGTCTCAACGAAAGCAATTTGGTCACTTCATTGGCATCAAGGTGCCAGGCCTCGGCATTATCCTTAACACGCTTACAAAGGTTGTCGGCAAAGACTTTAAATTTATGAATCTGCTTAGGAATCCAGTCTCTCGTTACGGCCATTTCTTTATTTTTTCAATTAAAACCGTCCATTCCTCCATCTAAATCTTCTACCTGATAGCTTAAAAGGTTCTAATCCTTCTTTAAATCTTCAAAGATTCTAGTTGCAAGGATGTAAATCTAACCTATATCTTCAACAATCCAGGTATTATCTCCGGAGATTGAACTTAAATCTATAGAGATTGAACTTAAATCTAGGTAGATGCAACTTGATTCTACTAAGATTTAGAAAAGGATTAGAAACTTTTTATTTAGATACACTAAGACGCAGGTTAAACGGCAGGCATCAAACGTTGTATGGAAGAAGATTTAGGTTGAATTGTTGACTGTTATTTTTAGATTTAGGAAGATTAAAATTGATTACTTAGAAATCTAAGTTGGATGGATGGTCATATTTCGTAGTCCTACTTGATGATTGGCATCATGCGCGTATATAATTTTAATAATCATAATGCAATGTCGTTTAGTTGAGAGTTAGCCACAAATACTCAAAGGCAGAAAGAGGTACAAATAGATACTGGTGTTTGCCACTAAATGCACTAACAATTACCATTAAAGCACATTCGTACTTATTAGGGCAATTAGTGGCAAATGCTTAACCAAACAACATTGAATCATAATGAATAACTATACCCCTTTCGCCAACAATTGCTTCACCCACAAGTAATCTTCCTTATTCCAACGAAAGAAATCTAACAGAGAAAAGGATTTATCTGTTTTGAAGAAGACATAAAGCGAATAAAATAGATTGATGGAATAACTGATGCTGCTGATGATTGCCGCTGCCACCATTCCATACCTAAAAGTGAAGAAATAATTGCCAGCCACCATAAAAAGTAAAGCCACAGAAGCCCCCATTACATTCACTTTCACTCGGTTACTTCCCCCAAAATACGCGGAGAACAACGTTAGGATGGCGAGGGATAAAATGCCGGGTAATAACAGCAAAAAGGGAAGGTGCATACTGAAGAATGTAACACCAAATACAGCTACAAACACAGCTTTCCCAAACAAAAAAGACAATAGAATGAGGGCTAGAAAGAACTGCATCAGTAATCGGGAGATGATTAGAATATTCTGTTTGATGCGCGTTTCATTCAGTCCCTCTGCCGTTTGAGGAAACACCACACTAGCCAGAATCTGTGGGACAATCAATAGCATTTGTCCCAGTTTGGATGCTTGTATGTAGTTGCCCAACTCGGTTTGGGTGCGATAATGTTCTACAAACCAGAAATCGATCCGATAAACCAGGAAAAAGATAAAATTGCCTGCCAATGCCAGTATCGAGTAGCGTAACAGTATCTTGAATTCAGCAGAAGTGGGCAACGAAATAGCCCGATAACTTTTGTTTATCCATATAAAAGCAACCGCTATTGCAATGCCATCCAACAACACAGAAACAAAATAGCCGTTTACGACAACAGAAGCAGGAAGGTCTTTTTTCTTGGCAACTACCACCAATATTGCCAATACAATATTGATGATGCCAATGAGCAGATTGGGAAGCCAGTAGTTTTTTTGGGAGAAAAAGAGTACTGAAAAGAAGTTCATCAGTAGAATGCCACAGATATATTCGAGGGAATAAAGCAGGTAGTCATTTTTTGTAAAACTATTGGTACCACTGAGTTTGAAGAAATAAGTATGTACGAGCGATGCAACAATAATTCCGACAATCGCCGTCCATAATATAGAAAACCAGGCCAGTTTGTGTTGGTCTATTTTGAGCGAGGAAGCATAGAAAGTGTATCCGCTTTCCATACTCAGGCTAGCCAGAAGAAGAATAAGTGAAAAGAAATTGGTAAGGTAATAAATGCGTCCTCCACCATCGGAATGTAGGAAACGGCTCATCAAAACATTCACTATCAACAGGGTAAAAAAGCAGAATCCCCGCCACAAAAGGCTCTGTTGAAGTAATTTGTTCAATGTCATTAACCAAAATATTTGGCGGCAAATTACGATACTTTGAATTACCCTTATTTTTGAATTAATTACGGGGTTAAGGAAAAGGGAAAAAATAACGACTAAAAGCACAAGGGTTACCTAAAGGAGACACAAAGAGAAATGGAAAGGCTTCGTTAAGGGAATTGTGTTCCTTGTGTGTGCTTTGTGGTAAAAAAAGAGAAGATAATGGAGGGATACAATACGAGACTGTTCAACAAAAAGAAAATAAGGGGGCGACTGCATCTTTCCAGATACTATTGGTTGCAAAAAAAGGTGTTTGATTATTGTCCACAACTAAATTCGGTGATAGAATTGGGCTGTTTTGATGGAAAAACATTAGACTTTTTGCCCAATACCAATTTTTATTACGAAGGCTATGACGCAAATTGGGAAGGAGGGTTAGATTTGGGCAGAGAAAACTTGAAAGAAAGGGGCAACTGCGAACTGTTTTTTTGTGATAATGTACAATTGTTTCAGCCAAAGCGAAGTCAGTTTGATATTTCCATTTGTATGGAAACGCTGGAACACCTCCCTTTGGAACAGTTGGAACCATATATTCAGCAACTGGCAAAATACACAGGAAAATATTGTTTTGTGACTATTCCGAATGAAGGAGGAATAGTTTTTCTGACTAAATACTTTATTAAGAAGGTTATATTGAGAAGCGTTCCAGAGCCGTATACTACCAAAGAGATATTGCTAACAGTTGCCGGGAAAATGACTAGAGTGAAAAGAAATGAAGGCGGTCACAAAGGATTTGATTACAAAGAAATAGTTGAACTATTGAGTAAGTATTTTTCGGTAGAATCTGTAGAAGGAATTCCATTCAGGTATTTAAGCAGAAAGTTGAATTTTACTATTGGAATAGTTTTAAAACGGAAAGACTAAAAATTAGAATAGAAATAAGCAATAATAAATTTAGTGAATATGGGACTGATGAAATCTTTTAATAAACGCGCAAAGGCCGAAACTGAAACAGGATTAGGCACCAATGCCAGTATAAATGGAGGCCGCTTTTTTAGAAAAGATGGTACGGCCAATGTGGAGATGCATGGGATTCCACTCATAGAAAGACTAAACCTTTACCACACCCTGCTTTCATTGCCCAAATGGAAGTTTTTGTTGATTATAATTGTTTCATTTATTACAATCAACCTGGCTTTTGCTGGATTGTACTTACTGATTGGGATGGATCATTTGAATGGAATGGTGGCAAATAGCCATGCCGAAAAGTTTGGAGAAGCTTTCTTTTTTAGCGCACAAACTTTTACTACCGTTGGTTATGGCAGAATAAACCCTGTTGGTTTTGCAGCAAGCTTTGTTGCAGCCTTAGAAGCGTTGACTGGTTTATTGAGCTTCGCTTTGATCACTGGTTTGTTGTATGGGCGTTTTGCCAGACCGAAAGCTTACATCAACTACAGCAAAAATGCCTTGTTTGTTCCTTTTAGAGATGGGGTAGCTTTTATGATGCGTATGGTTCCTTACACCAGAAACTTTTTGGTAAATGTAGAAGCAAGGCTTACGATGAGTATGCAAGTAGTAGAGGACGGGGTTGCAAAGAATAAGTTTTTTCAGCTTGCATTGGATATTTCAAAGGCTAATACACTGGTATCTAACTGGACATTGGTACATATTATCAATGAAGAGAGTCCTTTTTATGGTCTCACAAAAGAAGATGTTGAAAATGCAAAGACCGAGATACTCGTTTTTGTACAGGGATTTGATGAAAGTTTTTCGAACACTGTCATCTCTAGAACCTCATATACCTATGAGGAATTTGTTTATGGCGCCAAGTTCTCGCCAATGTATCACCCCAATGCGGACAATTCGGGTACGATTGTGCATTTGAATAAATTGGATGCATTTGAAACAGTGGCTTTACCATTGGAATCGAGTTATAATCAGCAAAAAGTATTACAGAATAATCCAGTCTGATTTTTTAATTGGAAATAGGAAAAAAATATCGGCGAATTTGTTTATTCTTTTTGTTTTGTTAAAAAAAAATCACAATCTTTGCTTGTTGCTTGTTTTAAAACACCCCACAAAATGAAAAAGTTATTAGGAGTTATATTAATTCTGATTGTCATCAAGTGTTACGCGATGACAAAATCACCAAATGTGAACCCTATCGCATTAAACGATAAGGAATTTACATTTGAAGGAGGCATCAGTGTTCTGATTGCCGTGGGGGTGATATACGGTTCTAAGGTTGGAAGGAATCAACAGAAACAAGAGCAAAAAGACTAGTTCATTTATACTTCTTACATACGAAAGCATCATCTGAAAAGATGGTGCTTTTTTGTTTTGCCATTACGCAGTCATCTTCTTAATATTGCAGGGTTATATAAAAGCAGAAGCCGCTGTTAATAACAAATAGTATTTTACTAATCACCTGTCTTATTTTTATGATGAAAAGAACTTTTCTAATCTCCCTTCTTACCATATTTCTTTTTTCAACCTATTCTCAGTTGCCTCCATCAAGTAGCGCAGAGATTTTTATGAAAATAAAGAAACTCAATGTACTGGGTAGTGTACTATATATAGCTGCTCATCCAGACGATGAAAACAATGGATTGTTGCCTTGGTTTGCACTTGAAAAACAATACCGTACTGCTTATCTGAGCCTTACTCGTGGGGATGGTGGTCAGAACTTATTGGGTAGTGAACAGGGTGTTGAGTTAGGCATGATTCGTACACAAGAACTATTGGCTGCGCGAAGAATTGATGGTAGTGAGCAGTACTTTAGCCGTGCGTTTGAGTTCGGCTTCTGCAAGAATGCACAAGAGGCGCTAAAGATTTGGGGAAAGGATAAAATGTTGAGTGATGTTGTCTGGATAATACGTAAATATCAACCGGATATTATCATCACCCGTTTCCCCGGCGACGCAAGAGCGGGACACGGTCATCATGCTGCTTCATCACTATTAGCCAATGAAGCGTTTACTGCTGCTGCTGACCCCACAAAGTTTCCTGAACAACTAAAATTGGGCGTTACTCCCTGGCACGCGAAAAGAATACTATGGAATACTTTCAACTTTGGAACTAGTAATACAACTTCGGAAGACCAATTTAAAGTTGATGTGGGCGGTTACAATTCTGTAATTGGCAAAAGCTATGGCGAAATAGGTGGGGAAGCAAGAAGCATGCATAAAAGTCAGGGTGAGGGGCGTCCAAGAAGACGTGGAGAGTCTATTGAATACTTTAAAACCACTGGTGGCGATGCGCCAGTAGGTGATTTGATGGATGGCATAGATATTAGTTGGAAAAGAATACCCGGCAGCGAAGCGATACAAAAGAAGATAAATACGGTTATAGGAGGGTTTAATTTCGAAAAGCCATCTCTGAGCGTGCCTGCTTTGGTGGAGTTATACAAAGCAATCAAAGCATTGCCAGAGGGTAACTGGCGCGTTAAGAAATTGCAAGAAGTACAGGATATTATTGAAGCTTGTTGTGGCTTGTTTTCCGAGGCAACAACAACTCAGCGAACAATTGCCCAACGAGATAATCTGAAAGTAAGCCTCTTTTTGAACAATCGTTCTGCCGAAAATATAATTCTGCAGCACATCAACATAGAGAGATGGGATAGTGCCGTGAACATTCCATTGAATACCAATAAAAATACTTCTGTCATTCATACCATTGCGGTAGCTAATAATAAGAAAATATCTCAACCTTATTGGTTAGAATATCCATTGGATGGTGGCAGTTTTGATGTTCGTGAGCAGAATCTGATTGGTCAGTCTGAAAATGCGCCTGCCTATATTGTTGTTTATTCTGTGTCGATTGATGGAGAACTTTTTACCATCAAAAGGCCAGTTCAATATAAAGTGGTTGATCCTGCAAAAGGAGAAGTCTATCAGCCGATTGCAATCCTTCCAAAGATGGAACTCAACTACACCAAGGATAATTATATTTCTATAAACGGAGCACCTGTTAAAGCAGATGTTCATTTCAAGTCTAATGTAAAAGATAGTGTGTTATACATTGTTAAGCAGCAATACACGGATAACTGGACCTATAGCGATAAGGTTATTAAGTATGGAACTTTTAATAACACAGAGAATAATTGGAATGGTCTATTCACGCCTCACAATAAAACCAGCAATACCACAGAGGTAGCGAGTCTCTCAGCTAATAATGGACTTTACGATAGTTACACCAAAACCATTGCCTACGATCATATACCAACTATTACCTATTTCCCGAAGGCAAAAGCAAATCTGGTAAATGTTGACTGTAAGATGGTGGGTAAGAAGATTGGATACATCAATGGTGCAGGAGATAAAATACCGGACGCTTTATTGAGTATGGGCTATGAGGTAAAGTTCCTAACCGAAGCTGATGTCAACGAAACAAACCTGAAGCAGTTTGATGCCATTATCACTGGTATCAGGGCGTATAATCTGTTTGAATGGCTGACAAATAAGAATGATATTCTGATGGACTATGTAAAGAATGGTGGCAATCTGATTGTTCAATATTCTAAGAGTAACCAGACCGACGTTGGCAACAAGAATATAAAGATGGGGCCTTATCCCTTTGCAATAAATAGATTGACAAGAGTAACTGAGGAAGACGCTCCTGTTCATTTCTCATTACCTAGCAATGTCTTACTTAATGTTCCCAATAAAATAACCGATAAGGATTTTGAAGGGTGGACACAAGAGCGGAGTACTTACGAAGCGGAGCAAATAGATGCACACTACGAATGTCCGCTTAGCATGAAGGATAGTGGCGAAAAAGAGGAAACAAAGGGTAGTCTCCTCACCACTCAATATGGTAAAGGGCGGTTTACTTATGTGAGTCTTGTACTATTCAGACAATTACCTGCGGGTGTTCCTGGTGCATACAGATTAATGGCAAACTTAATAGCACATTAATTTCACCACATAGACACATCGACACATAGCATTAATTGAAAAAGGAAAGTTAGAAAACATAGTAAAATTGAAGGCAATATCTGTAGTCTATATGTTCTTTAAGTGCAACGCCTTCTTTCTCTGTTAAACCTATCTTATGTGTCTATGTGCCTATGTGGTAAAAAAGTAAAACAATGAATACACGTAGAGGAATCAGCGTTTTTGGTATTGTATTGATAGCGCTCATCATTGGTGAGTTTCTAAAGAATGTGCGCATTGGATTACTCATAGGATTGGCGCTAGGGTTTTTAGCAAGTGGATTACTTAGGAGAAATTGATAATTAATAATTGATATAATAACCTAATCAATTATCAACTATCAATTCTCAATTGTAAACTGTCAATTATCAATTATTAATTATCAATTTGCATGAGTAAAATAGATTGGATAGTTCTGATATGTACGCTCACCTGTATCATTGTATATGGACTGCTGAAAAGCCGTACATCCAAGAATTTGGAAGGCTATTTCCTCAGCAATCGTAGCCTCCCTTGGTATTTAGTGTTGCTGAGCGTTATGGGAACTCAAGCTAGTGCCATCACCTTTCTCTCTGCACCCGGACAAGCTTTTACCGATGGAATGCGTTTTGTTCAGTACTATTTCGGGTTGCCGTTGGCCATGATTATCCTCTGCATCACCTTTGTTCCGCTTTACAGCAAACTAAAAGTATTTACTGCCTACGAGTTTCTGGAGAAACGTTTCGACTCCAAAACCCGCACTTTCACCTCCTTACTATTTCTCACCTCTCGCGGTCTGTCCACAGGCGTCAGCATCTATGCACCGTCTATCATTCTATCTTCTTTATTAGGTTGGGATATCTTCTGGACCAACATCGTCATGGGTGGATTCCTCATCATTTATACTGTTAGCGGTGGAGCAAAAGCGGTGGCATATACCCAGAAAATACAAATGGTCATCATCTTAGTTGGGATGGTCTCTGCCGGATATTGTATGATTCATTACCTCCCTGTTGGCGTGGGTTTCAAGCAGGCAATACAACTCAGTGGGGTAGGAGGGAAGATGAATGTTATCACCACAGGCTTCACTGCAAAGGGCTTCGATTGGAAAGACAAGTACAATATCATCAGTGGTGTCATCGGTGGCTTCTTCTTGGCACTTTCTTATTTCGGCACCGACCAATCTCAGGTGGGACGTTACCTTACTGCCAAAAACAATACACAAAGTAGAATCGGGTTACTAATGAATGGGTTGGTGAAAGTGCCAATGCAGTTCTTTATCCTGTTGTTGGGTGCTATGTTGTTTGCTTTCTATCAGTTCAATGCCGCTCCGGTTTTCTTCAATAAAGCCCTCGTGGAAAAAGGCAAGCAAACTGCTTATGCGCCTCAGCTTTCCTCCCTCGAAAATGCTTATTATAACCAGCAGTTACAGCAGCAAGTTAATAGCAAAAAGTACTTGCAAGATAAAACTGATACTTCAATTACGCGTAACATCAAGGAGGGAGCTTCCAAACTTGCGACCATTCAGCAGCAGTATAAAACTACGCTCAAGCAGGCGCTTCCCGATGCTGATACCAACGACACCAACTACATCTTTCTCCGTTTTGTGATAGACTTTCTGCCGAAGGGATTGGTGGGACTCCTCATTGCCATCATCTTTATGAGTGCATGGGGTTCTATAGCTGCCGCACTCAATGCGCTTGCATCCTGCACTATGATTGACTTCCATAGATCCATAAAAAAAGACTATTCCCGTTTCGAATCCGAGACGCACATCGCCCAATATGAGTATAAGACGGCAAAGTATTACACATTTGCTTGGGGCGTCTTCAGTATCATCACAGCAGAGCTTTCTTCAGGCATCGGCAGTCTCATCGAAGCAGTAAATGTCTTAGGCTCATTGTTCTATGGGGTCATACTCGGCATCTTCCTCGTTGGTCTCTACCTCAAATCCATCGGTGCCAATGCCGTTTTCTATGCAGCAATCATCAGCGAATTATTCGTCATCACCCTCTTCACCCTCGACAAATACAACATCATCGGCCTTGGCTTCCTCTGGCTCAACGTCTTCGGCGCATTGGCGGTGGTCATCATCAGTGGGATAATCCATTTAGGCATAAGAAAAGATAGTAGTAAGTAGTTATTAGAGATATTAGTTAGTAGATATTAGATATGAACTATTACTTAAAGATGTTCCGAACTACTAACTACTAACTACTAACTACTAACTACTAACTACTATCTAATAACTAATATCTACTATCTAAATTTATGGCGTTACGGGTCGTGCTTTCCGTTCCAATCTTTTTGCTCAGGGCAGCAAAAAGGATTTCCACTGCAATCACTCACGCACTAGTCGAGCAGCTTCATATTGCACAAACTGTTCCGCATGCGTACCAAGGCGTTACGCATTCGTACCAAGGCGTCTCTGATGCGTAAGAGAGCGTCTCTGATGCGTAAGGCGTCGTCTCTGATACGTAAGGGATCGTCTCTGATGCGTAAGTGATCGTCTCTGATGCGTAAGTGATCGTCCCTGATGTGTAAGGGATCGTCTCTGATGCGTAAGGGAGGTTGTTGGTTGATGAATAGAAGCATTTGATGAAGTATAAGGAAGTATAAAGGCGTATATTTGGCTTATGAAAAACGTCTTAAAAGCCCTTGTTTGTTCATTTCTTTTAGTATTGATAAGCAATTATTCATTTAGTCAATCAGACAAACATCAATATGATAATACAATAAAGAATACCCTTCAACGGTGTCTTGACCCTAAAATTTTTAAAGATACAAGTGGCGCAATCATATTTAAAATATCTAAGGTTGGTGGTATCATTAAAGTAAATCCTATTTTTATATCCGACACAAATGTTGAAATTAAGAGTTTAATAAGTGTTTATAACAGTGTTAATAGTTTTGATAATTCACGTTTCTTTGTGCCTCCATTTGAATTAATAGTTCCCGTTTCATTTGTATTTTGTGGCGAGAATCATATTGTTATGCTTTCAAAAGAAGTAAAAGAAAAGATGGCTAAAAGACTTAAAGACTTAAAGGAAGAAGGGATTACAATAAGCAATATGCCAGTAACCATTATCCAATATGCATATATTAAACATACTGACTGGCTAATAGATAGCACTCAAATAGAGAAATAATTTTCTACTCCTAATAAACATACAACAATCTGAATAAGCACATCCCATTTGCCTCTTAATCCACTCTTGTTGCTTATAGTGCAGCAATGCTCCTGTAATATCCGTGTCTCTATTTGTCTTTTGCCAAGCAATAAATAGGACATTTAACAGCCTTTTGTAGTAGTTTGATTAATAAAAATTAAACACCTCTCTACTACTTCTCTTTATTTATTGATGGAGTTTTGTATCAGTAAAAAAGAAGTAGTAAATCCAGATTAACAAACAATTCAAACTAAAGTAAAATGAACAATCAGACCGGTACCCCAAACAGAATTAAAAGCACTGTCATCCGCAATGTGCTAGTTGTTGCCTTCGTCGCACCATTCTTTACAGGTTGTTTCACTTCCTCCAAAATAGATAAGTGGGTAGGCAAACACTACGAACAAAGTTCCACCACACTGGTACGAAACTCGAGAAGTTTAATAACCGTCAAAACAACAGATCCGGTTTCATCGACTGAAGAGTTCTCTACCACAGAAAAACATAAAAGTACGATACTGCCTTTGCCTTTCTATTCTCAGTGGGAGTCGTCTTCCATCTGCACACTCAATGAGTTTGTGCCATTGAACTTGTTTAGTACTTCAGCTTTCACTTATGCCAACAAATTGGGCTTAAAGAAAATGCTGAACGGACAAACGCTTGAAATCACCGTCAGCAACCTGCCGCATTGGTTTTCAGTTGTTGACAAAGGTTGGGCTGTGTGGCCGATACCTTATTTGGGCGCAAAGAATGTTTCAATAGATCCGAGCAAGAAAATGATGGTAGTAAAATACAGGGTATTGCAAGGGGCTACGGTTGTCAAGTCTGGTTCATTTACTCTGGCCAATACAGATAAAGTGTATCAGGAAAAGGGGTTTCAGTCTCCCCGCAAGATGACAGACAAATACCTCTGTCAGTATGATGAAAGCATTAAGGCGTTGAGTGTAAATTGTATAGATAAGTTGTTGCCAAAATTGCAAGAAGATGCCAATATGTTAACTATGAAATAGGATCTGGTTCAATCACTTAAAAGGCTAAAGGAGGAAATACAATACTTCTTTAGCTTTTTTGTGTGATAGATAGTGAGCTGTTATAGCTTATTTATTTCCTTTCCAAGCCCAAGAATTATCTATCAATTCATAGTCATCCCACTTAGCTCTGTTTATAAGGTCTGTATCTTCTACTCTTTCATCCATTGTCCAGTAATAGTTTTCATCTATTCTATAATAAAATCCTTCTCGTCTATAATAGAGAGCCTTAAAGCCCTTATCCCTAATAAATTGGGCTATTTTTATAAACTCATCCTTGTAGGTTAGTCCGACTTTTGATAAAACAACATATTCGTGAGGTGCTTTTTGAGCATATGTTTTAGCAAAAGTCCATTGGAACTGGTTTAAGAAATTTCTAAAATCAAGCTCGGTATATTGATTAATATTTTGTAGCCTGTTTTCTAAATTATCAATGTCTGTTTGGCAAGCAGTGGTCAGTTTAGCCAAAAATTGTGAAACGTATTCTACAGTTTTTCCGTCTTTCTTAATCTCACTCCAATTTTCATAATTCCAAATACTGTAATTATTATCAGGGAAGTCTGCCGACCAAAACACTTTGCCACTTCCTCCAATCCAATTAGTAGTTGGTATGCTATCAGTAATGTTATTGTAACTTATTGTTTGTTGTTCGTTGGCTGGTTCAATTTTGATATTGGCACCAATCATGGGAAAGAATTTTTGTGTTCCCTTTGCTTTTTCGTGGGCAGTTGAACTAATGACTAGGGAATAATGTT
Organism: Chitinophagaceae bacterium; assembly: GCA_947452925.1. GTDB lineage: Bacteria > Bacteroidota > Bacteroidia > Chitinophagales > Chitinophagaceae > Parasediminibacterium. Next base: position 22,737 of record CANGFK010000013.1, read on the forward strand.
TCCAATATTTTTTCTTTAGTTTGAAACCCTCTAGATGCTTCTTTCTGATGTCAAATTTCCCTTCAACATATTCCCATTCTTCATCTATGATACCCTTACTTACTAAGTTTTCATAGACCAATCTCGGCAATTCTTTATTAACCAATAAATTAATTTTATCCTCCCAAATGGTTTCAAACTGGGATTTGTTTTCATTCCAAAGTAAGTTTATTTCATATGCTTCAAGAATGTTCTTTTCTATAGTTTCTCCTATCATGTTATTCTTTAGTGAGTTAGTTCCACAAAATTGTTTGTTGATATATTCTGCAAATTCTAGAATCAAAGTAGTTAACCTCTCGGATTGTCTTTCTTTTGTTTCTTTTGCACATTTCAAAAACCATATTCGTAATTGGGAATATGAGATTGACTTGAATTGTTTGCCTAGTCCCTCTCTTTCCTCTTTTGTCAAGCTTACATAGGTTGGGTCAGA